>JABJBP010000152.1 GCA_018665815.1 Rhodospirillaceae bacterium | reverse complement strand
GCCTCTTCGGCCGGCGCTTCCTCAGCAGCAGCCTCTTCGGCCGGCGCTTCCTCAGCAGCGGCCTCTTCGGCCGGCGCTTCCTCAGCAGCAGCCTCTTCGGCCGGCGCTTCCTCAGCAGCAGCCTCTTCGGCCGGTGCTTCCTCAGGCGCAGCTTCTTCAGCCGGCGCTTCAGCGGCTGCGGCGGCCTTTTCTTCGCGTTCCTTCATCCGTTCCAGCGTCTTGGGACGGGGCAGGTGTTGTTTGGTCTGCTCATGAACAACCGGCTTATCGGCAAGTCCAAGCTTGTTCATTAGGTGCGCGACCCGGTCACTGGGCGTGGCGCCGACACTCATCCAATGCTTGGCCCGGTCTTCGTCGAGCTTAAAACGGTCCGGATGGTCCTTCGGCACCATCGGGTTATAAGACCCGATGCGTTCAATGAAGCGACCGTCGCGGGCCTTGCGTGAGTCCGCAACAACGACGCGGTAATAGGGGCGCTTTTTCGCACCGCCCCTGGAGAGGCGAATTTTCAAAGCCATGTTTCGTTTCGTCCTTTCGTTTCGTCGATATCTAAAGTGTTGGTTTCGATGTTCTGTTCGTTAAATCGTGAAATTCTGACTTGGCGCTCAACGCATGCCTGGGATGTTTCCGCCCATCATGCCGGGCGGCATGTTGCCACCCATTAAGCCGCGCTTGCCCATCTTGCCGGCTTTTTTCATCATCGTGGAAATCTGCTTGTGCTGTTTCAACAAGCGGTTCACTTCCTGCACCGTGGTCCCGGAACCGGCGGCAATCCGTTTGCGCCGTGAACTTTTGATGACTTTCGGATTTTTGCGTTCCTTCGGCGTCATCGACATGATGATGGCTTCTTGGTGCGCGATCATCTTGTCATCGACGTTGGCATCAGCAATCTGGCTTTTCATCTTTTGTGCGCCGGGCATCATGCCCATCAAGCCTTCGAGGCTGCCCATCTTGCGAATTTGGCTCAGCTGCTGGGCCATATCCTCAAGGGTGAACAGCCCCTTGAGCATTTTCTTGGCCATGCGCTCGGCTTCTTCTTCTTCAACGACCTGCTGGGCTTTCTCGACAAGCCCGACAATGTCACCCATGCCGAGGATTGAGCCGGCGATCCGTTCGGGATTGAAAGTTTCCAGCGCCTCCATGGTCTCACCGGTACCCATCAGCTTGACCGGGCATCCGGCGACAGTGCGCATGGATAGCGCCGCGCCGCCGCGTGCATCGCCGTCGACGCGGGTCAAGACGATACCGCTAATGCCAATCTTTTCGTTGAACTCGCGGGCCACGTTGACGCTGTCCTGGCCGGTCATGGCGTCGGTCACCAAAAGGGTCTCGACCGGCTTGGCGGCGTCGCGAACCTGTTGGACCTCGCTCATTAATTCCGTGTCGATGTGCAGCCGTCCGGCGGTATCCAGGATCACCACGTCGAAAGCTTCCAGCCGGGCCATCTGCATGGCGCGCTTGGTGATGGCGACGGGCTGTTCGCCGATGACGGCAGGCAGGCAGCGGACCTCGGTCTGTTCGCCCAGCGTTGCCAATTGCTGTTGGGCGGCCGGGCGGTAGACGTCCAGGGACGCCATCAAAACTTTTTTCTTTTCTTGTTTGGTCAGGCGCTGACCCAATTTCGCGGTCGTCGTTGTTTTACCCGAACCTTGCAAGCCGACCATCAAGATGGCTACCGGCGGTGTGCCGACAAGATTTATGCCGCCATCGTCCGAACCCAGTGTTACAACCAGCTCGTCGTTGACGATCTTGACGACCATTTGGCCGGGCGTGACGCTTTTCAAAACATCCGAGCCGACGGCGCGTTCGCGAACCCGCTCAATGAAGTCCTTCGCGACTTCAAGCGCCACATCGGCATCCAGCAACGCCAGCCTGATCTCACGCAACACCTCGTCGACATCGGCTTCCTTCAGCGCCCCGCGCTTGGTCAGCTGGTCGAATATGCCGCTTAGTTTGTCTGTCAGGCTCTCGAACATCGCCGCGTTCTTTTCCTTCGTTTCACATCGGGCCGCCAACACCACATCTACAACCGGAATCGCGCCAGTGCGCGAAACTCGCGGACTGGCGGCGCCCCCCGAACGTTGGGTCACGGGCGTAGGGTCATGAGGAGGCCCTTGGAATTGCGGCGCAATCTATGGATCGGCGTGGTTGAAGTCAAGCATCTCAGGCCCAGAATCATTGCGCGAACAAATTCCGGTGCAGGGGGAGCTTACCCACTTGATCGTCACTTGGCAGTGTTCAGCCCGCATGTTAAGCATAAAATTGTAAAAATATAATAATACGATGTAAGGTTGAGCAAGTTTTATTTGTGTTCTATTTAATTTAATCAATCATAGATAATATGCCCCGTCCCGTAATCAGCCCATTGACCAAGCAATTGAATGCCGAACTGGGAAACCGGGTGCGGGTTCGCCGTGAAGAACTGGAAGACGAGTTCGGCGGGCAATTGTTCCGGCGTGAGCGGAATTTGACACATTGCACCGACCTTGGACGGTTAATGCGGCCTCACTTGACGGCCGTCTTTGAGGCAAGTGAGGCGGCGGCAAATCAGGCAAAAGATTTTTCGGTTCTGGAGAAAGCGACCTTGAATCTCGGCGTGATGTGTACCATCGGTCCGGCACGGCTGATTGGATTTATTGAACGCTTGAGCAAGGAGATCCCGAACCTGGAACTGAAGCTCCGCGATGCACCAGGCTGCACGCTTGTCGATGAAATGATGGCCGGCGATCTCGATATTGCAATTATTGGCGTTCCGAATATTCCGGAACGTTTTGATACCCGTACGCTGTATAGCGAGCGTTACGTGGTGGCGTTCTCCCAGGGCCATCGCTTCGAACAAATGAACGCCGTGCCGCTTGGTGAGCTTGATCAGGAGGACTACCTCGCCCGGATAAATTGCGAGTATACGGAACATTTCAACGAACGGGGTGTGCCGAAGGCGCACAAGGTTAATGTTCGTTACCAAAGTGAGCGGGAAAGCTGGGTTCAGGCTCTTATCCTGGCCGGCATGGGATGCGCGATCATGCCCGAATTCTTGCCGATGCTACCGGGTATTGCGACGCGCGTGTTGATTGAGCCGGAGATCGAACGAGACATTCAACTCGTGACCGTTGGCGGTCGGCGGTATTCGCCGCCGGTTCAATCGTTTATCCGGCTGGCGCATCGATATGACTGGAGCTCAAGCCTTTGAGGCAGGTTCACCGACTGGTTCCGTCAGATTGTTTCAATGTGGATGATTTGCCCTGGACAGTGCCGGGAAGATGTCCGGCGCAGGTTCCGTCCATCCAAACCCGGGACTTTGCCCCAGACATTCCTATGGACATTGGAGGGGCAACGGACGTATCTAGCGCCTTATGACACAGGTTGCGTTCACCAAGATGCACGGATTGGGCAATGATTTCGTCATTGTCGATGGCCGTGATGGAGATCTCGCCATCGGCGGGACCCAGGCGCGGGCCATCGGCGACCGGCGCCGCGGCGTCGGCTTTGACCAATTGCTGATCTTGGAGCCGGCAAAGGACGCCGCCGCTGATTTGTTCATGCGCATTCTCAATCCGGACGGCTCGGAAGCCGAGGCCTGTGGCAACGGGACGCGTTGCGTCGCGGCCCGGGTAATGGATGAGTTGGGCCGCGACACGCTCAACATCGAAACCGTCGCCGGCGTTCTGGCAACCACCACGGGCGCCGACGGCTTGGTCACGGTGGATATGGGGCCGGCGAATTTGGAATGGCGGCAGATCCCCTTGGCCGTCGAGGCCGATACGCTGCATTTGGATATCGAGAACGGTCCGCTTCGCGACCCTGTCGCCGTGAATATCGGCAATCCGCACATGGTGTTCTTTGTTGATGATGCGGACGCCATTGATGTCGCCGGTCTGGGCCCGGCACTGGAATCCCACCCGTTGTACCCCGAGCGCACCAACGTCGAGATTTGTTCGCTGAGCGGCCCTGATCAATTGCGCATGCGGGTCTGGGAACGCGGCGCCGGGATCACTCAAGCCTGCGGGTCGGGGGCTTGCGCCGCCGGCGTCGCGGCCGCGCGTCGCGGGCTGACCGGGCGACGGGTGGAAATCGTATTGGACGGCGGACCGCTGAGCATTGAATGGCGCGAAGACGGTCGGGTTTTGATGACTGGGCCAGTGGCGACCAGCTTCGAGGGTACGCTTGGGCCGGAATTACTGGCGGGCGGGGCCTGAACCATGGCCGAGCCGCACGTCATTACGCTGGGCTGTCGCCTGAACGCGTTCGAGTCTGAAATTATCCGCGAGCAGGGACGCGTCGCCGGATTGACCAATGCCGTGATCATCAATACCTGCGCCGTCACCGCAGAGGCCGAGCGCCAGGCCCGCCAGACCATTCGTCGCGAACGCCGCCGCCGCCCGGACGCCAAATTGATCGTCACGGGTTGCGCGGCGCAGCTGGACCCGAAAGGCTTCGGCGCCATGGCGGAGGTCGACCAAGTCCTCGGCAACATCGAAAAACTGAACGCTGCCAGTTTCCTGGACGCCGATGCGGATCGTTCCATTCATGTCACCGATATCATGCAGGTCCGTGACGTGGCTGCGCATTTGATCCACGGCTTCGATGGCCGGGCGCGGGCGTTCGTGGAGGTCCAACAGGGCTGCGATCACCGTTGCACGTTTTGCATTATCCCGTTTGCGCGAGGCCCCAACCGTGGCGTGGGTATCGGACATATCGTTGATCAGGTTCGCCTGCTGGTTGCCGACGGGTTCAAGGAAGTGGTGCTGACCGGCGTTGATATCTGTTCTTACGGCGCCGACCTGCCGGGCCAACCGAAGCTCGGCGATATGGTGACGAAGTTACTGGACCAGGTGCCGGAACTGCCGCGATTGCGCCTCAGTTCCCTGGACCCCGCCGCCATGGATGACGCGCTGTTCGACGTTTTGGCGAAGGAACCGCGCCTGATGCCGCACCTGCATCTGAGTATTCAGGCCCTGGACGATATGGTGCTGAAACGGATGAAGCGCCGCCATCTTGTCAGTGACGTCTTTGATGTTGTCGAACGCGCCCGCAAGGCGCGGGCCGACGTCGTGTTCGGCGCCGATCTGATCGCCGGGTTCCCCACCGAAACAGACGCCATGGCGACGGCGACGTTAAACGCCGTCAAAGATCTGGGCCTGACGCATCTGCATGTTTTTCCTTATTCCGAACGCCCGGGCACGCCGGCGGACGATATGCCGAGCGTCCCAGTGAAGACGCGGAAATTTCGCGCCGCCGAGTTGCGGGCTGCCGGGGATGCGGCACTCACAAGCTTCATGGAGGCGCGCGTCGGTGACACGGCGTCGGTGTTGATTGAGCAAGATAGCCGCGGATTGTCCGAGCATTACGCGCCAGTGCGTGTCGATGGCGATGCCCGTTCGGGTGAATTGATTGACGTGCGGCTGACCGGCGCCAAAGACGGCGCGCTTATAGGGGTGCCTCTTCCATGAGCGACGACGCGGGTGGTAACGGCGGCGGCGGTTGGCTCGGCCGCCTGAAAAGCGGTCTATCGAGGTCCTCGGAAAAAATCACCGGCTCGATCACCGGGCTGTTCACCAAACGCAAGCTCGACGCGGCGGCCCTGCAGGATCTGGAAGACGCCCTGATCGCCGGCGACTTGGGTGTCGCGACGGCAACGCGCTTGGCCGGTTCCTTGTCCGATCAACGCTTCGATCAGGAAATTACGCCCGACGAAGTGCGGGCCCTTCTGGCCGATGACATCACCAAAATATTGGAACCCGTCGCCCGGCCGCTGGACATCGATGTGAACCGAAAGCCATTCGTCATTCTGGTCTGTGGCGTTAACGGAAGCGGCAAGACAACGACCATCGGCAAGCTCGCCGGGCAGTTCCGTGATCAAGGCAAATCCGTGATCATCGCCGCCGCCGACACTTTCCGCGCCGCCGCAGTCGAACAGCTTCAGGTCTGGGGCGAGCGCGCCGGTGCCGAGGTGATCAGCGGCCAGCCAGGCGCCGACGCGGCGGGTCTTGCGTTTGGCGCACTGGAAAAAGCCCGCGCTGGTGGCGCCGATATTTTGATGATCGATACCGCCGGGCGCCTACAGAACCGCAAGGACCTGATGGCAGAGCTGGAAAAGATCGTCCGGGTGATTGCGAAGCTCGACGACAGCGCGCCGCACGCGACGCTGTTGGTCATGGACGCGACCATCGGCCAAAACGCGCATTCCCAAGTTGAAACCTTCAAGCAGATGATCAATGTGTCGGGCTTGGTGATGACCAAGTTGGATGGCTCGGCGAAGGGCGGCGTGGTCGTGGCGCTGGCGGAAAAATTCGGCCTTCCCGTCCATGCGGTCGGCGTCGGCGAAGGTATCGACGATTTGAGACCCTTCGAAGCCCGCGCCTTCGCCCGATCACTGATGGGCCTCGACGCCTAGCTCATTGCTGATCTTTCGGCAGGTATCCAGCTCTTGCTTTCGTCCGCATACTCAGGCCCCGGGTTGCCGTGGACGGTGGTCCGCCACATGACGCGGGTGTGGGCCTCGGCGTCGAACCATGTGGCGCTGTGCAGTACGGCCCGGTTGTCGTAGATCACCAGGTCGCCCGCTTTCCAGTGGTGCGCGTAAGTAAAATCCGGCCCGGTCATATGGGTCATCAGCTCATAAACCAATTTCGCGCCGTCGCCGTGAATGCCAGGCTCCATGCCGACGATGGGGCCCTCGACCCAATCCATCTGCCCGGCCTCGCAAAGATAAAGCGTCGGCTGGCCGCTGACGGGATGGGTGCGGACCAGGGGCTGGCGTTGCGGGCGTTGGTGCGGCGCCAGCGGTTGCGGTGTGTCGCCGGCACGCACCGCGTGTTCGGATCGCCCGGTGCGGGGTTTCACGTGCAGGCCATCGACGCCTTTGATGCGTTCTTTCAAATCACCCGGCAGCGCCACGTAGGCGCCGGCGCCGTCCGCATACAAGGTCTGCCCCTGGCCTTCGGGGGCCGGTGTCACCGCATAGAACAATGAGATATCGGGCGGCGGGCGGCGGTAGCTCTGGTCCGTGTGCCAGCCGCGCCGGTGCGGGAACTGGACCGGCAGGCCGCCGTCTGCTGTTCGCGCCGGGTCGGGCGGGGCGGGCGGCAGATGGTTCACCGGTCGGGCGTTTGAGACAATTATGATTTCCGGCACATCCGTGTGCACGGTATTTGCCGCAGCGCCTGTCAGCCGGTAATCCTCAACCTCGGGCCCGAACAGGCGGCTGAGCCACACCAATAGGGGTGGGTCGTCGGAAATAGCGTGCATGTCTGGCACCAGCAAGAACCCGCTGTTTTCTGTCAGCGCGTCGGGCAAGGCCGCAAACGCTTCCGCGCTGGCATCGCCGCCTTGGACGAGGCCGCCGAATGTGGCGCCGGGCAATGGTGTAATTTGGACGGACAATGTCTGCTCACTAGAAATTCGTGCTGATCCTATCAAGGTCACGCCACGGTGGGAACGAATTTCGCGCTGAACGCATGGGGGGCGTCAATCTTGCCATGAAAGCAATGCTATCCGCCACGCACGGCTCCACTCAGCCATGTCATTTCGTTCATGATGGCATGTCGGCATTTCATTCGTATTTCAGATTTTGATGATGTAAGAACGAAAGGTGACACAGCTCTGGAGGGCAAATCATGGCGTACAAAATTCTCATTCTCGGTGCATCCTATGGGTCCTTGCTGGGCACAAAATTGTTGATGGCCGGCCATGACGTGACGTTGATTTGCCGCCGCAAGACCGCCGATCTGATCAATGCCGAAGGCACGGCGGTGCGGCTCAAGTTAAAGGGCGAAGACGAACACCGCACCATCCATTCCAATGATCTGCCGGGTAATCTGAGCGCCAGCACGCCGCAAGATGTTGATGCCGCCGGGTTCGACATGGTCGGCCTCGCCATGCAGGAACCCCAATACGCCCATCACACCATTCGCACGGTGATGATCCGCATCGCCGAGGAACGTGTCCCGTGCCTGTCGATCATGAACATGCCGCCGCTGACCTTCTTGAAGCGAATTCCCGGACTTGATACCAGTAATCTGGGCGCCAGCTATACCGATCCAACGGTCTGGGACCGTTTTGACCCGGCGTTCATGACGCTCTGCAGCCCGGACCCGCAGGCCTTTCGGCCACCGGACGAAAAACCCAATGTTTTGCACGTCGGCCTGCCGACCAATTTCAAAGCCGCCGCTTTTGAAGACGCTAAATCCAATGCAATTCTCCAAGAGCTGGCGGACGATATCGCGGCGGTGCAGCTCGACGGCAATGACGTGCCGGTGAAACTGCGGGTGTTTGATTCGATTTTCGTGCCGCTCGCCAAATGGAGCATGCTGCTGACTGGTAACTATCGTTGCGTCACAAGCGACGGGCCGCAAAGTATCCGCGACGCCGTGCATACGGATTTGGAAAAATCGCGCTCCATTTACGAATTCGTCGATGGCCTGGCCCAGAAGTTGGGTGCGGCGCCGGCCGACGCGGTGCCGTTTGAGAAATACGCCAAGGCTGCGGAAAGCCTGTTGAAACCATCATCCGCGGCCCGCGCGATTGACGCCGGGGCACCCTTCATTGAGCGTGTCGATGTCCTGGTGCGCCTGATCGCCGAGGCGCAAGGCATGTCGAACCCGGCCATCGATGAGACTGTCGAGACCGTCGATGAACAGCTGGAATCGAACGTTTCTTATTAGCGGTGTTCGCCAACCGTTAAAATTTCGATCAAGTCCGAACGATCAATCCATCCGCCAGCGCCTGGCGGCAAGCGCGCCATGCCGGCAGAAATCCGGCCAACGTGCCCGCAACAATCATCATGCCAAGGACCGTGAGATCATGCCGCGACGGTGACGTGATTTCGATAAACAGGCCAAATTCGGCATCCAGTATCGGTTGGGCGATCAGGAATACGCCGTAGAGCAGCGCCAAAGCAGCCCCTGCGGCCGCGACACTCAGTGTGCCGGCCTCGGCGGCCAGAAGCGCAAACAGGTGGCGGGGCTGAGCCCCGACCGAACGCAGGATCGCCAGTTCGCGCCGTCTCTCGTTGAGACCGGCAAGCAGCATCGTCACCATCCCCAAAAGTCCCGCCGCGATGACGAAAACGGATATGACGCTCAGCGCCAGTTCCGCCGTGCCCATCAGATCCCAGAGTTCCTGCAATGCGACGCCGGGCAAAATAGCGAGTAGCGGCTCTGCGGGAAATTCGTTGATTGAGCGTTGCAGGCCGAAGGCGCCGAACCGGGATTTCGTGCCCACCAACACGGCGGTAATGGCTTTGGGCGTAAACTTCATCTGCCGGACTTTATCCGCGCCAATGGACATGCCGGGGATCGGAGATCCGCTTTGCCAATCGACGTGGATGGCCTCGATGGCTTCCAAGCTGACAAAAACCGTCCGATCGACCGGCGTGCCGGTCTTCGCCAGAACGCCCGATACCTTGAACGGTTTGTCCGAATGGGTCTTGAATCCCTCGCGCCCCAAGCCATGCGCGACAACGACCGCATCCCCAACGTTGTAGCCGAGCGCCTTCGCCACGTCTGACCCGACGACGGCGTCGAACAGGTCGTTGAACGGCTTGCCGCCTGAAAATTTCAGATTGCGCTTGCGGCCGTGCCGGTAATGCCAGAAGAAATCGCCGGTGGTGCCGAGAACCCGGAAACCACGATGTGAATCTCCGAGCGACATGGGGACGGTCCAGGCGACGCCCGGGCGCGCGGCGATCTGTTGATAGCTTTTCCACGATATGTTGTTGGTCGCGTTGCCGATGCGAAAGACCGAATAAAGCAGCAGTTGGATTGATCCCGAACGCGCGCCGACGATCAGGTCGGCCCCCGAAATCGTGTTGGCAAAACTCAACTTGGCTTCGCCCCGAACTTTCTCAACGCCTAAGACCAGCATCATGCTGACGGCCAGGGCGAAGAGCGTCAGGCCGACCGTCAGCCGCCTGTTCATGAGGCTCTTCACAGCCAGCGAAAGGATCGGCGCACGGCTCATGGGCTAAGCTGCGGACCGGGCGACGGTGTCACGGCATTGTTGATGTCGGTCAGCGAAACCGAACGGGTAAATCGCGGCTCGAGGCGGCGGTCATGGCTGACGAACAGCAGCGCCGCGCCGGTCCGTTTCACTTCATTGAACAACAGATCCAAAAATGCCTGTTGCACATCGGCGTCCAGCGACGACGTGGGTTCATCGGCAATGATCAGCTCGGGCGCGCCGATGAGGGCCCGGGCCGCGGCGACGCGCTGTTGCTGGCCAACGCTTAATTCCGATACCGTCCGCGAACCTAGGCCTGCGAAATCCAGTTCTAGATCGCCAAGCAACCGGCTGGCGCCGGCGTCCAGGCTGCCGTCATTCGCCACCGCCCTATCGCGCCGCCGGGCCGAAAAGCGGCAGGGCAGCAGGATATTCTCCACCACCGAGAGATAGGGCACCAAATTAAACATCTGAAAAATCAGGCCGATGTGATCGGACCGGAATGCGTCCCGATGGGCCGTTGGGAGTTGCGCCAGGCTTTGATCGAGGACGCGCACCTCACCGTGTTCCGGATTTGCGACGCCGGCGACGAGATTCAGCAGCGTCGTCTTGCCGCTACCACTGGGCCCGTAAACGAACAGGCATTCGCCCGCCGTCAATTCGAAGCCCGGCACATCCAGGGTGAGCGGATTTTCAGGGCGCCAGCGGAACTTAACATCGGAAAGCTGAACGACAGATGGCGGCATGCGCTCTCAGGCCTTAATCGTTATTCCTGACCTAGAAGGTCAGGCGTGACGACGACGCTGTCAACTCGGCTGCACCTTGTCCTTTCTGGGTGATCATCTGGACTTCGAGCTCATGGGCGCGCGGGAAGGCCTTGAAATACCTGACATCGACGTGGGTCAGCGCGCTTGGCGTCGCGCAACTGAAACTGTAATGCACCTCAAACTCGGCGTGATCGCCATCGCCATGTTTATGTTTATCATCATGTAGCATTTCTGAATGAACGTCGGCTTCTTGCATTTTGCATCCGGCCTTGTCCGGAAAGGCAAACAGCGCCCCGCCGTCTTTGAGCATGGCGGCGGCGGCAGCGACGGCTTTGCGGTCTGCGTCCAACGAGGGTTTGTGCTCAAATCCCACGATGTCAGATCCCGGCGCGGTCAATTCGATGACGACTTTATTGCCCTCGATGGCCAGTTTAAGTTCGCCTTCGCCGTGGGCGTGTTTTTCTGCCGCCGACACCGGAGATACCGCCAGTAGGCTCCCCGTGACAACAAGCCCCGCCAATGCGGTTCTGACTAAATTTTCCATTCCTCAATCCCTTCATATGGCCGAAATGCCGATTTGATTGATTATGTAATGTAATAACATTAAGTGTCAATGGCGACCGATGAATTAATGCGGCGTCCGGTCTGAAGAGGTCATGATATCAATATTTGTAGGGTTCGATCCGAAGACCTTCGATCGAATACCCCGCGTGCACATCGGCATTGCCGTCGACCAGGCCCAGAGATTTCGTCACGCTTTCGACTTTCATCCGCCCGGTGATCCAGATCGGCTCATAAAGGCTCTTGGCCGCGTAGGACTGGTTTAAGCGAACAAAGACCATCTGATTTTTGGGCGGTGCGGGCACATGAATGCAGGCGCCGACATAGGGCACCAAAAGAAATTCCTCGACTGCGGTGCCATCAAATTCCAATGGCAGCGCGTAGCCCGGAATGCGAACCAACTGACCGTCGAGTTTCTCGACGACCTGGGCGTTGCGCTTACGAATTTCAACCTGGGTGCTCATATAGCGCTGAATAAGGCTATCCACGTCGAGCCCGGCTTTCCTGAGCCCGTGTGCCAATTCGTAGGCGAACTCGGTCTGTGGATCGACGTCATTGATCATCCCCAGTTTCTGTTTAGCGCCAATGGACGCCAATAGCTCCAACTCAACAAATTGATCGGGGCTGAGTTCAGATCTGAGGTCGTCGATTGGCGGCCCGGTCGGGATCAAATGTTCCCAGGTCAATTCCTGGGGCACCTCTGCGCGAACTGGGGCTTGCCATAAGATCGCCAGCACAGAAATGATAGCAAACAACCGGTTCACGGATTTTCTCCTCGCTCTTGGCTCGTCATCAATAATCCGTATGTGATAAGCCGGTTCGCAAGAAAAACCAACGGACAATTGATCAACTCGCGTGATTGTTAGGTCTTGGCGCACGGTAACGCCACCCGGCACCTAGTCGGTTGTGGGGCATGATTAAACAAAAACTGACGACGGGCAGCAGTTCGGTTTCGATATTGACCTTATTCAAAAATTCTCCGATCTTCAGGCGTTCCAGAGGGTGAGAAGGAAACTCAAATTTGTATGAGCTAAGTTTAAGTTCTTCCTATTTCCCAGCGCAGACAGATGCCGAAATTCGCGAAATTACGGTCGGTGATCTGCTAAATGAGATCGCCGCAAATCATCCCGACGCCGTGGCTATGATCGATATCGATGACAATGGCGATGTATGCGGGGAATGGACTTATTCAGAATTATTGAGCGTTTCGGAAACGTTGGCCCGGTCCCTTGCCACGCGGTTTTCGCCTGGTGAGAGGATTGTCGTCTGGGCGCCGAACATCCCCGAATGGATTTTTATGGAATATGCCTGTGGCTTGGCGGGGGTGGTGCTTGTTACGGCCAATCCATCATTTCAGCCCAATGAACTGCGCTATGTATTGGACCAGTCAGGTGCCGTGGCGCTCTTTATGATCGATGAATTTCGTGGAAATCCGATGCGGAAAGTTGCGGAGGCGGCAATCGATGGTAATGAATTCATTCGTGAAGTCGTAAATCTTTCGGACGAGACCGCGCTGTTCGCCAAAGCGGACCGCCAGACGTTATTGCCGGATGTCTCCCCCGATGATGCGGCTCAAATTCAATACACATCCGGGACCACCGGGTTTCCGAAGGGCGCGGTACTCAGCCATAGAAATTTAGTCAACAACGCGCGTGTTTATTGCGCGCGCAAGCAGGTCGGGCG
This sequence comes from Rhodospirillaceae bacterium, assembly GCA_018665815.1. Classification (GTDB taxonomy): domain Bacteria; phylum Pseudomonadota; class Alphaproteobacteria; order Rhodospirillales; family Casp-alpha2; genus UBA3470. Next base: position 21,905 of record JABJBP010000152.1, on the reverse strand, counting down.
GCATTCCGTTTGGGCTAACTTTATGCCGTTGTTCCATACGGCGGGCTGTGCGACCGGTGCGTTGGGATGCTTGCAGGCCGCCTGCAAGATGCTGTTGATCAAGCGGTTTGATGCGAACGTCTTCGCGAAACTTATTGAGGAACAAGGGGTGACGACTTGCTTTGCAGTGCCGACAATGTTGTTCGGTCTGTTGGAATCATTGGACGAAAACCCACGTGATATTTCCTCGCTTGAAGTCATCTCAACTGGTGGTGCCCCGGTGCCGCCTGATTTGGTTCGCCGGGTTCGGGCTCGATTGGACTGTCATCTTTTATCGGCCTTCGGCCAGACTGAACATTCCCCAATGATCTGCCTCAACCCAATTGAAGCGACCATTGAGCAGATTGTTGAAACTGCCGGTCAACCGCTCCCCTGGACAGAGGTTTCGATCCGTTCTCCGGAGGATAGTCGTGTGTTGCCCGTGGACCAGGTTGGCGAAATTTGCGCGCGATCCTATGCGGTAATGATTGAATATAACGATAATCCGGAAGCCACATCGGCGGCCATTGATGCGGACGGTTGGCTGCATACCGGTGATCTGGGCGCGATGGATGGGCAAGGATTTGTCCGGGTGACCGGACGGGTCAAGGATATGATTATTCGCGGCGGGGAAAATCATTTCCCGGCCGAGATTGAAGCCGTCCTGATCGAGCATTCGCTCATTTTACAAGTCGCCGTTGTCGGCCTGCCCGATGAAAAATGGGGTGAGATTATTGCTGCTTTTATTCTGTCGGATGAAATCCCAGAAATTGGTGAGCTGAAGGCGCATTGCCGCGACCATGTGTCACCTCAAAAGACTCCGACAGTTTGGGTGCTGGTGCCCGAATTCCCGCTCACCGGTTCGGGCAAGGTGCAGAAGTTCGTGATTCGCGATCAGTTCCTCGCCGGTGACTATGGAGTGGTGCTTGATGGCAACTAAGAGCGCGGGTTTGGCGGCGTGCTATCAGGTTATCGCTTGGAGGGGGACGCGCGGGCGCCAACCGCGCCATCCCGCCCGCGCTTGAGACTGCCTCTGCGATTAAATCAATTTGCCCAATACCGCATCCGTCTCCGCGACCAGCTTTTCCAGCAATTCCGCCGCCGGCAGGTCGCGGGTCATGGTGACGCCCTGGCCGGCCCAAAGCGACATGAAGTCGCCGGTGCCGGCTTCGGCGCTGGCTTTCCTCATAGGTCCGGTCAATGTGTTGAGGATGGGGAAATCGGGGAAGTTGTCTTCGCCGCCCTTGGTTTCGCGGATATAGCGGTTCTCAATGCCGCGCGCCGGGCGGCCGGAAAAGGCGTGTGTCAGGCGGGTTTGGTCGTCCCGCGCATTTTTCAGCGCCTCGCGATGGACATCGGGAACGGCGCTTTCGGGGCAGTTCAGGAACGCCGTGCCCAATTGCACGGCGTCGGCACCCAAGACCAGGGCGGCTGCGATGCCGCGCCCGTCCATGATGCCGCCCGCCGCGATCACCGGCACGGATACGGCATCGACGATCTGCGGGACCAGCGCCATGGTGCCGACCCAGCCGTCTTCATAGGGCTCGGCAAACGTGCCTCGGTGGCCGCCGGCTTCAAAACCCTGCGCGATGATGGCGTCGATGCCACGGCGCTCCAATTCCTGCGCTTCGCGGACATTGGTCGCCGACGAGATGGTGAAAATGCCGGCATCCTTGACGGCCGCGAACAATTCATCGCGGGGCATGCCGAAATGGAAACTGACGACCGGTGGTTTTTGGTCCAAGACGACGGCCAAGTGATCTTCGTTGAAGGGCAGGGACGAGACCTCCGCCGCCGGCACCTCGCCCAAGCCCAGCTCTTCGTAGTAAGGCGCCAGTTGGGCACGGAAAGCGTCGCCCTTGGACGCATCGATCTCGGCGTCCTTGTGGACGAAGAAGTTGACGTTATACGCACCGTTGGTGCCGGCGCGCACGGTCTCGCAGTCGGCCCGCGTGGCCTCAGCCGATTGCAGCGCCACACCCATGGATCCCATGCCGCCGGCCCGCGACACGGCCACCGCCAATTCGTTGCTCGATGAGCCGGCCATGGGGGCTTGGATGATCGGGAACCTGAGGCCTAGGCGTTCGGTGATCCAGCTTTCTGTCCAATTGGCCATGCGGCGCTCCTATATATGTGTGACGGCGTAAGGTGTCGCGCGCCGTAGATGTTTGCAAGGTTTGTGGGTTTGCAAGGTGCGGGCGCGCTGACTAGCATTCTCGGGAGTCTAGCAGGGGACATCCGTGGAATTTCATCTCGTCGCGTTGGTCCTTTTCGCCGCCCTGGTGCATGCCAGTTGGAATGCCGTGGTTAAGTCCAGCGGTGACCGGGTCTTGACCTTTACCGCCATCCATCTGACCGGCACGGCGTTGGGCACGGTGGCGATTTTCTTTGTCGGTCTGCCTGATGTCCACGTCTGGCCCTACCTGTTGGTCTCGGCGTTGGTCCACAATCTCTATTATGTGTTCCTGCTGATCAGTTACAAACTGGGTGATCTCAGCGAGGTCTATCCCATTGCGCGGGGCTCGTCGCCGTTGCTGGTCGCCCTTGGCGCCATGGTGGTCGCCGGCGAGGTGCCGACGGTCGTGGGGTTCGGTGGCATCGCGCTGGTCTCGGTGGGGATCGTCAGCCTGACGTTCGCGCGTGGCAAGCCGACCCGGGCCGGGATGAAGCCGCTGCTGGCGGCATTTTGCACAGGCGTTCTGATCTCGTCCTATACGGTCTTGGATGGCCTCGGCATGCGGGCCGGTGCCAGCCCGTGGCCGTATATTGTTTGGCTGAATTTCTTGGAAGGCATTCCGTTTGGGCTTTACGTCTTGGCGCGCCGGCGGACCGACGTGGCACCGTTTCTTCGCGCTAGCTGGAAGCCCGCCCTGGCCGGTGGGTGCCTGACGACGATTGCTTACGGCATCGCGCTCTTTGCGCTGACCCAAGGCGGCATGGCGCATGTCTCGGCGCTCCGGGAAACCTCGGTGCTGTTCGCAGCGGTCATTGGCAGCCTTATTTTGAAGGAAGGGTTTGGCGCGGCGCGGATCATTTCAGCACTGATCATAACAGCGGGCATCGTGGTGTTGCAGATTTCGGGTTAGCGGGGATCGGAAAAATCATTTGCCTCAGTGGGCTCACTGCTATCATCCTATTTCAGGCAAGAGGGGAATTTTGTTATGGCCACTGATGGGCAACGACCACCGGATATATGCCGGCGACGCGGCTGATCTAACTTTATGAATGGAAGACCTTGTCGCCGGTCGATGTGGTCAAGGACGCGCTGCGGCGGATAGATGCTGTTGACGGTGAGATCAATGCCTTTTGCCGTGTCGACGAAGACGGTGCACTGAAGGCGGCCAAAGAGTCAGAAGATCGCTGGATGAAGGGCTCGCCCCGGGGGCTCGCAGATGGCGTGCCGCTCGGCGTCAAGGATATCATCCCGGTCAAAGGTGACGTCACCTGGCGCGGGTCGAAACTTACGCCAGAAAGTCCGCCTGAGCGCTTCGATGCGCCGGCCGTGGCACGGATGCGCGAGCATGGTGCTGTGATCATCGGCCGCACGACGACGCCGGAGCACGGCTGGAAAGGCCTCGCGGACAGCCCGCTCACCGGCATTACCCGCAATCCTTGGGATACGTCGAAGACACCGGGCGGGTCGAGCGGTGGTGCCGCGGCAGCCGCGGCGCTGGGTATGGCGCATCTCAATATCGGCACCGACGGCGGCGGCTCGGTGCGCATACCGGCGGGCTTCACCGGTGTCTTCGGGATCAAGCCGACCTTTGGCCGCGCGCCTGTCTATCCGCCGAGCGCCATGGGCACGCTGAGCCACGTCGGGCCGTTGACACGAACCGTCGAGGACGCGGCGATGATGCTCAACATCATGGTCTTGCCCGATCCGCGCGATTGGCACGCGCTTCCCTATGACCCGTGGGATTTCCGCACGGGGCTGGATTTGGGTGTCCGCCATCTGTCGGTCGCCTTTAGCCCGACCTTGGGTTACGCCAAGGTCGATCCGGAAGTTGCCGCCATCGTCGCCAACGCGGTGAAAGTGTTTGAAGACCAAGGCGCCATGGTTGAGGAAGTTGATCCCGGCTTCGATGACCCCATGGACATGTTTAACAAACATTGGTTCCGGGGCGCGACGCGGTTGATTGACAAGCAACCTCAGGACCGCCTGGGCGAGATGAATCCTGGTCTGCTGGCCATCGCTGAAGAGGGCCGGGGCTATACGATTGATGACTATATGGATGCCATGGATGCCCGTGTTGACTTAGGTCGGCGGATGAATTTGTTCCATGAATCCTATGATCTGCTGATCACGCCGACCTTGGCGGTGCCGGCCTTCGACGTCGGCTAGGACGTCGCTGCGCCGACAACGCAAAAGCACTGGATGGAATGGACGCCGTTCTCCTACCCGTTCAATCTGACCGGTCAGCCGGCGTGTTCGGTGCCGTGCGGGTTCACCGAGGCCGGGCTACCGGTCGGCTTGCAGATCGTTGGGCCGCGCTATGCCGATCCGTTGGTGATGCGGGCCGCCGGGGCCTTTGAACAGGCCCGTCCTTTTGAGATGCCAGACGCACCCCGCAGGCGTGAGGATTAAGAGTATCTCGAAAACGATCGACCTGAAAATAGCGTGTAAGGGCGGCTCGGCTTTTTAAACACTAAGTGTGATGCGGCGGTAATCACCGGTAATTTGACGGTCAAAGGGCAACGCATCGAATGAGATTTCCCCAGCGTCGGTTCTCACATTAAGTGAGAAACCACGAGCCTCGTCGGCTATTCTGCCAACAGCAGACGTTCTGCGGCACGGAAGCTCACGACTGCCTGTAGCCAGGAACGGACATAGTGCCGAGGGTTCGAATCTAAGAATATTAAGAATCAAGATGCGCGGGATCACCCGCAATCGATCAAGATGCGGTGGCTTCGAAGTCAATTTCCATTTCTTCCATGGAACGACCGTAGCCGCCTGCCATCAGGCCCGCAATCTGAAGCATATCTTTTTCGTCAAAATTGTCCGCATCCAGAACAACACCAGCGGGGTTGCCGCCCTTGTCACCGGCAGTGAACCCATTAACAATATGCGCCTTGATTTTCGTCGATTGATAAGGACCTTGCATGGGTTTTCCTCTGGTCGAGAAGCTTGTTTCGTCTTTTGCCGATGACGCTACCCGAAGTCAAACTATACGTAGCACCATTCTTCAACAGTATCTCAAAACCCGTAGCAACGAGACCGTTTTCAGGCCCTCCAATCTGAAGGGCGATGTCCGAGTTGGGCGGTGACATCAATGAGGGGACAATTAAAACATCGATATGCATGTCCGCTGTTCACCCGGAACCAGTTGCGATGCGGCCACTCCTCGACGGCGATGAATGTATCATTTTCTTTGTGAAACTGGCGGATTGAACCACCAAATGTGAGAATGTTTCTCGTTAATTCTGCGGGAATTACTGTTTTCGCACGTAAATGAATCACTAATTCTGATATCCCATACCCAAGGGTCGATGCCCGCACCTGACGTTAATACGTTTAGTATTGCTGCGCCGAAGACAACCCTGATACCGCTTGGGCTTGATATGGAGTTTTCGGGTCTACGTATGCGTTCCAATCTCAATGTCGCCGTGATGGTATCGACACACGGTAATGGCAGCCGGCACAGAGAATTATTGACAAAAAGACTATTTATAGGCTATTATTCCTTTATCGTTAAATGAGTAGAGACGAACTGCAAGCATGGGCGAAAATTTGGGCCATTTTATGTGGATTGAAAGCCGGACGAGCCAGCCTAAGCGGTATGGCCGGCACAATGGCGTGAAAGCCCACGGTTGGGTACCGAATACACCAAAGAGTAGACAAAAGTTGTCGGGTCAATGCCCCGAATTTACGCCATTAACTCACCGGGGTTCGTGAAAAATGCAGACTTTTGGATACCCATGGCCACCTATGTGGACCATTCCTATGGGGAATCGTCGTCAAAACAGAATTTTATTGTTTTATATCAATGAACTAAAAGAGTTTTGCCGAGCCGATGCGATCGTGCGACCGGGCCGTCAGCGAGACCTAGACCGGCAAGGGCGATTTTTCGTGCCAGTCGGTGCTGTGCTGATAAGCCTCGCCGGCCCGGTAAAGGGTCGCTTCGTCAAAGGGCCGCCCGACCAATTGAAAGGCCGTCGGCAGGCCGTTCGCGGTGAAACCGCAGGGAATAGTCAGGGCCGGCAAGCCCAGATAATTGATGGGCCGCGTGCACAGGCCCATTTTGGTAATCATATCCATAAACCCCGGATTGTCGGCATTGTCGGTATCGGCAATGGTTGGCGGGGTGGAGATCATTACCGGGATGTGCAGCACATCGGCGTCGGTGAACACCGCGTCATGGAACTCGGCCAGGATCGGCGCGCGCAAACTGCGGGCTTGCAGATACCGTGTCGCCGGCGTTGTCAGGCCAGCCATCAGCCGCGCACCGGTTTGTCGGCCATAGTCGTCGAAGCACTCGGTCAACCAGGTTTGATGGATCGAGGCACCCTCGGTTGCGGTGATCAGGCTGGTGAAAGCATTGGTCACGCGGATCGATTCAGGCACCGTGACGGGAATGATCTCGGCGCCGGCATCGGTCAGGACATCAAGGCTGGTGCGGACCAGATCGGCGATTTCGTCGTCGACCGGCTCAAAGAAATAGTTTTCCGGGACCGCGACCCGCAGGCCTTTGACGCCGCCACTAAGTGCGGCTGCGTAATCGGGCACGTCGAGGCGGCTGGACGTCGCGTCATTGGGGTCGTGGCCGGCGATGGCTTGGAACATCAAGGCATTGTCGCGGACCGTCCGCGTCAGAGGCCCGATGGTATCAAGCGAAGCCGACAGTGGCATGGCACCGAACCGCGAGACCCGGCTCCAGGTCGGTTTCATGCCGACGACACCGTTGCAGCATGCCGGAAAGCGGATCGAGCCGCCGGTATCGGAACCCAGTGCCCCGTATATCAGCCGCCCCGCCACGGCGGCGCCGGAACCGCTCGACGAGCCGCCGGTGATGTGCGCGGTGTTCCAGGGGTTCATGGGTGTTCCGGTGACTTCGTTGTGGCCGGTGACGCCCAGTGCAAATTCAACCATGTTGAGGCGCGCAATATCCAACGCGCCGGCCCGGTCCAGGCCGGCGAGGACACTGGCGGTGACATCCGGAACAAATTCAGCGCGAATTTTCGAGCCACACCCCGAAATTCTCCCCTTGCGATAAAACATGTCCTTATGGGCGAGTGGGACGCCATGCAGCGGGCCCAGCTCTTGTCCACGGGCAAGTTTGACGTCCGCCTGACGGGCCGCATCAATGGCAAGATCGGGGTCCATGGCTTGGACGGCGTGCAGCGTCGGGCCGACCGTCTCAAGCCGCGCAATGGCCGCACGGGTGGCTTCTTCGGCGGAAATTGTTTTGTCGGTGATAGCGGCGGCGACCCACGACAGATCACGCTCGCAAAGATCGTTACTCATGACCCGGGCCCGGCTTTAATACATCGGGTGCTAAGCTTTCAAGCAGCCGGACATAGGCTGCGGGCTCGGACTCAAAAGCCAACTTCGACAATTCGCCTTGCACCAAATCACTTAGACCCGCGGACCGGGACGGATCACCGATTGGTGCCGCCGGATCGATGTTTTGAAACTGTTTCAGCCAACCGCGCAGCGGGTCGGTCGCAGGGGGGACTTGTTTCGGCACGGCCAACTCCATATCTCAAGGCTGCGCCATGGTAGGGTGGGAATACGGTTTGTCAAAAATCATTCAGGAGATTTCATGACGACAGATACAATGACCGAAATTGCATCGCGAGTTCTGTCGTTCTGGTTCGATGAAGCGGCGCCGGATTTGGCGGCGGACGGTGGTTATTTGATGCAGTGGTTTGTCGCTGATGACGCCTTCGATGCGGCTATCCGTGATGGCTTTGAAGGCGACGTGGCAGCAGCGGCGCGCGGTGAACTTAATGAATTGGCCAGCACGGCAGAGGGCTGCTTGGCGCTGATCATTCTTCTTGATCAGTTCCCAAGGAACCTATTTCGCGGCACGTCACAAGCCTTCGCGACAGACGGGCATGCTAAGAAGATTACCGAGACGGCCATTGAGAACGGTTTCGATAGGGCGTTAGGCCGGTTTCGCCGCATGTTCTTATACTTACCGTTTGAGCATAGCGAAGACATCAACGATCAAGTTCGATCCGTTGAACTGTTTCGGGCTTTGGGCAATGACAATACCTACCGCTATGCGCTTGAGCACCACTATGTCATTTCACGGTTTGGCCGGTTTCCGACCCGCAACGCCGCACTGGGCCGACAATCCAGTGAGGAGGAACAGGACTTTCTTGATGGATTTGAAGCGTTTTGACGATGCGCTCACCCGAGTGTGAGAGCGATCATGGCGAATATATGGTAAAATCGAAAAAACAAAATGAGTTGGGAGTGCGATGATGAAGAATATTAGATTGGCAGTTTTCGGGCTCGCATTTGCGTCTTTGGCGGCGCTGGGCGCCTGTGCGTTGCAGCCGGGCGCATCGAATGCTACCGGGCTTTGGACGGCCTGATTGCATTTGATGCGCCGGTATTCAAATCGGTTCAGCCGAAACGCGTGACCCATGTAAACTCTATCCAGCGCCAGGAATACGCACGATTTGAAGGCGCCGGCGCGACGGCTGAAGTCGTGCTCGTGCAGGCCCGCCATTTCTTTCTTGAGAACGTCTCGTTGAATTTCCCGCAAACCACGGAAAATGTGATCGGCTTGTGGAATGCGTTCAAGGGCAAGGATATCAAAATGGCGAAAGCTGTTTGGTATCACCCGGAATTGGCGGGCTTTTGGTATCGGCCGTTCAGTGCTGCCTCGGGGCCTTCGTGCATCGCCTTCACGTCGGAATGGGATATCCATGCAGCAGACGAGAAATTGCGCCCGGACATGGCATTGCTGGGGTATTACTGCGCCCCGAAAGGTCAGGCGCTAGGCCCGGTCGAGGCCGAAAAGGTGATCGACACCATTGGTGTCGGCGGCGTCAACAAGAGCTTTCGCGGCAATTCCCTGGAACTTGCCATGGCCCCGGATCCGAACCAGCAAGAACCGCTGGCCCGCTTGGTGCGCGGCGCGTCCGCATCGGGTGGCGGGGCGGGAACTGATTATTTCCCGTTCAATATGGCCGAGGTGTATACCATTCACGGTGGATGTTCGGGAACGGATTGCTGAGATCAATTCCCGAGGCTGATCGTCAATGACGTATCGCCGTTCAAGGAAAATGCAGCGTCCTTGAAACTGGGCGGACCGAAAAATGCCTTGGCGCCGCTGGAGAACGCGAAATCTTCCAGCGGGATGCCCAGGAAACCTTGGTCAAACTCATCGTTGTCGTTTTCGTCGTGGAATGTGGCGATGGCGTATTGGCCCGGTGCTAGGCCCTTGAAAATCGCCAGGGCACGGCCATTGTTGACCGGCGATTGAATTTCTTCGCGCATCCCATCGCCCTTTGGAAAACCGGCCGGATTATCGTAAATGGCGATATGAACGTCACCTTCCTGAGACCGCAAGTCGGTGATCGTGACACTTAGTTCAGCACTTTCCACCGCCGTCGAAACGGCGATGCAAGCGCATAGAATCCATGCGGAAAGCCGCGCCGTCAAACTCGAATATTGAGATAGTAGCCGCGCGGGACATCTTCGCGAAGCGGCCGGTCAAGCGACTGATTGAGGCGCCTCAGCCCGTTGCGTTCGTCGGCCGACTGGCTTTGATTGGTGACCGCGGCGCGGTTTTGAACCTCGCGCACGGCTTCGGCCTGATAGCCGCTGGCGCGGCGCGCTACGCCGGGCGATTGTGAGTTCGCAAGTGTTATCCCATCGGTCATGGGAAGCGAGCTTAAAAGGAAATAGTTAACGGAATCTCAATGGCGCGGCGGAATCAGCCCCGTTAGGTTTCGGGGTGGCGAAAAAACAGGTTCTGGCTGCCATTTCGATAATGTTCGAGGGCCCATGTGACACTCGGAAAGGCCAAATCCTTCCACGGGATATCCTCCCAGGCGACCAGTGCTACGTCTTCACTTTCCGGTCCGGCGGCAAAGTCGGCGTTTAGCATCTTCGCGCTGTGCAGGACATAAATCTGGCTGATCCGGGGGATTTCATAGATGCCGATTACGCCGGTGATCTCAATCCGCGCGCAGGCTTCTTCCCAAGTCTCGCGGGCAGCACCTTCGGCAAAGGTCTCGTTGAGTTCCATATACCCCGCCGGGATCGTCCACCAGCCCTTGCGCGGCTCAATGGCCCGTTTACACAGCAAGAACCGGTCCTCCCAGACACAAACTGCACCGACCACGATTTTCGGGTTGTCATAGGCGATATAGCCGCAATCCGGACAGGTCAGCCGCAGTCGGTCATCGCCTTCCGGGATGGTCTCCACCGAGGGGCCTTTTCCACTGAAATCGTTCATCGCGCCACTGTGGCGGGGGTGGTCGTCGATGGCAAGACGCGGATGCCATCCTGAAAAATTCGCATACATTGTGTAAACACGTGTAAACATTTGATAAATCAGGTATTCTCGCCTGTTATCAAGGATGTTAGGTTGCGGACGGTAAATACCGCCGAAACTGATATTTCGTGAGATATTCGAAGTGGCGGAAAAATGAAACGTAGGAATGCCGGGGGCTATGGCTGACGACCCGAATTTTCAGCATGAATTTCTCGACCTCAAAGGCGAGGGCATGGATGACCGTACGTTTCTCGGCGGCGTTCGCCTGGGCGTGCGCACGACCTTGTTCTGGCTGTTCGGATTTGTCTCCCTGGTGATCTTGGGCGGCATTTTCATTCACGTCGATCAACGGATCGTTTCGGCCATCGACGATTGGCGGGTTTCCCGCGAAGTGTCCCTTTTGATGACCCGGGTTCAATCGGGCCTGGCGCGTGCCGAGGTCCTGGAAAAAACCTATGTGCTAGATAAAAAACGCCATCTTGCTGATGGTTTTTCCGATGAATTAACGCGGGTTGGCTCGGCGTTGGACGCGCTGTATCAATTCCCCCAGGCTGGACCGGCGCGTCAACATATCGCGACGCTCCGCGATGGTCTTGTTCAATACGGCCAACAATTTTCACAATTCGTAACCGCCGAGGAAGCACTGGGTTTAACGACGGAATCCGGGATCAGTCCGCGGCTGCAGAGTATGACCGATGAGGTGCAGAAAGGATTTACCAAAGCCGGTTTTGCAAACCTTACTGACCAATTCGCCCGAATTGTTCGTGAAGGCGCCGAGGTCTTGCGTTCCGGGTCCCGTCAAGGCGTGACGGAAGTCCGCGAAAGATATCGCACGCTGAATGCATTTCTCAAGGCATCGCGGGTTCCGAAAGCTCAAAGAAGCAGATTGCGATCCCTCTTGAATGCCCATGAAGCTGATATGATGAGCACCATCAACAGCCGGTTCGCGCTTGAGAGTGAGCGCCAACGGTTCGGCGAAATTTTAGCGTACGTTGCGCCTAGTACAGATGCCTTGTCAAAGTTTGGCACTGACTTGGACTTAGTAACCGCCCGGCGTTTGGATCGCGCGCGCAGTTTCGCGCGCTACACCATTGCAGGTGCGACATTGGGTATTTTCCTTTGGTTTATTTTCGCCGGCATGCTGTTGATCCGAAGCATTGTGGGCCCCTTGAGGGCAGTATCCGAGGCAGCACTTCGCTTGGCCAGCGGGGACCGTGGCACCCGCATCCCGGCGCGCGGTAATACCGACGCTATCGGTCAAATCGCTAGGTCTTTGGACAAATGGATCGACGATCTAGTCGAGGCCGACATGGTGGGCCGTGAGCTTGAGCAAACCCGCGCGAAATTGGAATTGACGGCTGCCGAAGCCGAACGCAAAGTCCAAGCCGCAGCCGAGCAGGCCGCAGCGGCCATACGGGCTGAATTGGAAACGCCTGACCCAGTACCGGAACAGCCCATCGAGCCGCCGCGGCCCGAACCAATTTCGGCACCGCAGGAACAGCGCGGCATTCCCGCGCCATTGGAAACACTTTCAGGCGCCGGGCCGATCTCGTCGATCAGTCAGCAACTTACACATTTCAGTGAATATGTGACTGCCGCGGCCCATGACGTCGAGCGCACCGAGGCTCTCATTCGGAGTCTGAGTGATTCAACGTCTCATATCGAAGTGCTTGGCAACTTGGTGACGGCCATACGCGACCAAGTGAATCTATTGGCATTCAGGACGTCGCCTCGCGATTATGTCGCCACGGATCGGGAGAACTTGATCCCCTTCAACAATGACGAACGCCAAGGTATGTCGGATCCGGTCACTGCCGGCCGGTTGGATTCCATTCGGGAATCGACAGATCGGGCGGAACGTACGCTGCAATCGGTTCGTGCCTCTATGGACAACGTTACGGCCATTGCGCAAGATATTGCCTCGACGGCATCGGGTCAGGCCCTGGAGGCGACGAACAAACTCCTGTCGCAGTCCCAATATTTACAAAATATGCTGGACGATATCATGACCCGGATCCATCCCCCGGCAACCAATCGCCTGGCACCGCCGACGCCCGAGCAAAACCCGGCGGATCGCCCCTGGACCGGTGTGCCGCCGAGAAAGGCATAAGGTCACTCGTCCAAATCGATATTACTCTTGGGCGTTGAGTGCTTCGACGCCGGGAAGGGCCTTGCCTTCAAGCCATTCGAGAAAGGCGCCGCCCGCCGTCGAGACATAGGAAAAGCTATCAACCACGCCGGCGTTTGCCAGGGCGGCCACTGTATCGCCACCACCGGCAACGCTGCGTAGTGAATCTTCGCCAGTTAGCCGTGCGGCTTCGCGCGCCACAGCATTGGTGCCGATATCAAACGGTGAAATTTCAAACGCGCCCAAAGGGCCGTTCCAAACCAAAGTTTTACAATCACCCAAACGCTGCACGAGGTCATCAATGCTGGCGGGGCCGATATCCAAGATCATGGAGCCATCGGGAACCGCGCCGATGGGCACAATTTGATTAGCGGCACCTTCTTTGAATTCAGTCGCGACGCTGGCATCGATGGGCAGCACGACCTCACAACCGGCCTCCGCCGCATCGGCTATGACACCGAGAGCTTGACCCGTCATATCGTTTTCGCAAAGCGAATTACCGACGTCGACCCCCTGCGCGTGGAGGAACGTATTGGCCATGCCTCCGCCGATGATCAATTGATCGACTTTCGACGCGAGATTTCCCAAGACGTCCATCTTGGTTGAAATTTTGGCACCACCGACAACGGCAGCCACCGGCCGGTCAGGGCTTCCCAATGCCGCGCCCAGTGCCTCAAGTTCCGATTGCATCAGCCGGCCAGCCGCTGCCGGCAACAGGCGCGCTAACGCCTCGGTTGAAGCGTGCGCACGATGGGCGCAGGAAAAGGCGTCATTGACGTAAATGTCCGCGAGGGCTGCGAGCCGTGCTGCGAAATCACTATCGTTCTTCTCTTCTTCGCTGTGAAACCGCAGGTTCTCCAACAAAATCAGCTGCTTTGGGTCCGCGCCGGCTATCGCCTTTTCCGCGTCCGGACCGATACAATCCGTGCCGAAAACAACCTCAACGCCGGCGGCCTGCCCCAAAGCCTGGGCAATGGGTTTCAAAGACAGTTCCGGCGAACGTTGCCCTTTCGGGCGGCCAAAGTGAGACAACATAATAACCTGCGCGCCTTTGGCCTGCAGGTCTTGAATTGTCGGCAGGCTCCGTTCGATGCGTGTCGTGTCACTCACCCGACCATCGCGCATGGGGACGTTAAAATCGGCGCGTACCAAAACCCGTTTTCCATTGACGTCAAGATCATCGATCGTTTTGAACTGGGTCATCGACAGCGTGCCTTTTCCAACCATGTATTTGCGGCGCCTTTTATAGGCGGACTAAAGCAGTCACGCCAGTGGGTCAGGTTGTTATCGGAAATTCAATTTCGTTTTGAAATCATTGTGTCATTGACTTGATGCGGGCTTCCACACCGGCGGCTTTCGCATCATCACCCAATACGCGATAGGCTTGGAGAAGTCGGCGCCAACCGGCGAGATCATCGGGGTTTTCCTTGAGACGGTCGGCGAGCCTCTGGACCATGCTACGAATCATTTCGGTTCGGTCCTGGGCGCTCATCTGGGACGCGGCCTCGACGTCTTCTTGACTTGGACCGGGCGCACCTGCAATTGCCGGCGCCATCGGTTTCGGTTTGCCCAAAGTCTGGGCGGCAGGGCTTGGTCTATAAGTACCGGGGTCGACGTTCAAATCCTTGGCGATGGCTGTGATCTGCGCGCCCACGGACGCCAACCAAGGTGCCGTGTCGGGGGACACGGCGACCAGATCGATCCAACCTTGCAAGGCACCCTTGAGATTGCCCTTCTGGGCCAAACCTTGGGCCAAATAATATCGGGCCCGCGGGTTTCTGGGGTCCGCACCCAGGGCGCGTTCCAACAGAGAAGTCGCTTTTTCGCCGACGCGGTTTTTATCTGTGAGGATCAAGGCTTCCGCGTACTCAATAATGACAGCGGCGTTCAACGGATCGAGCTCATAGGCTGTCTTTAACGCCACAAGCGCATCGGCTTCGCGGTTCAAGGAAAGATAGGAGCGTCCCAAAAGCATCCAGCCCCGAATGTTGTCCGGCTCGGCTTTCAGCCGTGCCGCCAATTTGTCGGCAAGATTTGACATTTCACCGGCCTGGCGGCGATCGGTTTCGGCGGATTTCTCGGACTCGATATTACGTGCTGTGTAGGGGACGTTCGGGAGGTGTGGCGAGCCAAGGTGAAGATACAGCGCCAACGCAGCACCGGATACGCCCACACCGATTAGGACGGTCGCTAACCGCGAGGTCTGCGTGCGTGCGGCGAATGTGTTGGCAGCGGCGGCTTGATCTCCCAGCGTCAGGATACGTCGTTCAATTTCCGTCCGCGCTGCGGAGGTTTCTGTCTCATTGAGAACGCCGCGTTCCAGATCGCGATCAAGTTCACCTAACTGATCTTTATAGACGGATAAATCATAGTCTGCCCGGACGGCATTTTCCCCCCCACGTGCGCGACCAACGCCGAGAATGATGGCGCCCGTTGCCACGATGCACATGGCGCTGATGACGATCCAGAGTTCCATCAGTGCTCTTTCTCTGCGAGCAAATCTTGAAGGCGCTGGCGTTCTTGCTCATTTAAAGGTGTGGCAGCAATGGGCGCTTTGGCTGTCTGGCGCTGTCGCCGAAAAAAGACAAATACGGCGATCAGAGCAAACAGGACGATTGCTATAGGTCCGCCCCAAAGCGCTAGCGTCGCGCCCTTCACAGGTGGCCGCAGGAGCACAAAATCGCCGTACCGTGAGACCACGTAATCGATCACACCTTGGTCGTCGTCACCGGCTGCAAGGCGTTCTCGAACCAGAACGCGTAGGTCGCGGGCCAGCGTCGCATCCGATTCATCAATGGATTGGTTTTGGCAGACGACACAGCGCAATTCCTTGCTGATTTCGCGGGCTCTTAATTCCAATGCCGGATCGCTAAGCATTTCGCTCGGATTAACGCCAAAGGCGGCCTGCGGGAACGCAACCAACAAAAGACTGACGGCGATATGACGCATTCACGAAGCTCCCGGTGGTTTTATTTGCCGAAGAACGGGCTCAATCACATCGCGCCATATGTCTGCGTTCAAGGGTCCGACGTATTTGAACCGCACCACGCCGTCGCCATCGACAACGAATGTTTCCGGTGCGCCGGTGACGCCGAAGGCAATGGCCGCCTTGCTGCGGGGATCATCACCAACCAAGGCATAGGGATCGCCATGTTTATTCAACCAGTCGGGCCCGGCGTCAGGATCTTCTTCGCGCCAATCAATGCCGTGAATGGGCACGGCACCCTCGGCTTTGAGTTTCATCAAGAATGGGTGTTCGATCTGGCACGCGACACACCACGAGCCGAAAATATTGACCAGAGATGTCTCGCCTTTCAGATCGGTGCTCGCAAACCCTTTGTCATCACGGCCCTTGATCGGTTTGAGTGCAAAGTCCGGGACCGGTTTGCCTTTCAACATGTTTGGTAGCTTTTTCGGGTCTTTCGTCAAGCCCACGGCGAAGTACCCGGCAAGGATTAGGAAGACCATCAACGGCAAGGTAAACATCAATCGCTTATTCATGACGTTTCTCAGGCTTCCTGGGCGCCCGGGAGGGACACCGCGGAGCTTTTGCGATGCGGGGCACCAACGCGGTGGCGACGATCAGTGAGACTTAGAGCGCCGGCAAACACCATGATCAAGGTACCCGCCCAAATCCACACCACAAGCGGATTAAAATAAAGCCGGGTGACGAATGCGCCCCCGCTGCCTTCGGCGTCTCCGATGACGGCGTATAAGTCGCCGCGCCAGGTCGTGTGGATGCCAGCTTCGGTGGTCGGCTGCTGAGAAACATTGTAGACGCGTTTTTCGGATGTGAGCTTGGTAATTTCACGACCGTGGCGTGACACAGTGAATTGGCCGCCGACGAACTTGTAATTCGGTCCTTTGCCGGCTTTCGCGCCCGTGAACCGGTATTCGTAACCGCCGACGGTTACCTTGTCGCCGGGTTTCATAACTTGAATGCTCTCCACCTTCCAGGCGCCGGCGCCGGCCATGCCGGCAATCGTAATAGCTAAACCCAGATGGCCAATTGTCATGCCCCAACTAGCGCGCGGCAGACGGCCAAGGCGGCGGAAGCTTTCTGAAAGTGGGCTACGAAACAACCGAATTCGCTCGGCTAATTCGGTTAGTACACCGGTGCCCAGCCAAACGGCCATGGCCAGGGCAACAACACCAAGGACCGGTTCGTCACCATGCACGGCATAGGTCACTATTGCCGCCACGATGGTCAGTACCAACGCGATGCGAAGGCGTCGCAATGCGGGCATCAAATCACTACGCTTCCAACTCAGAAATGGCCCAACGGCCATCGCGGCGATCATCGGGATCATTAGCGGGATCAATACCGTGTTAAAAAACGGTGGTCCCACGGAAACCTTGCCACCGCCGGGCGCGTCCAACAACAAAGGGTAGAGCGTTCCCAGTAAGACCGCCGCGCATGCTGTCGCCATGACAAGATTGTTGAACAGCAAGCCGCCTTCCCGCGACACCGGTTGAAACAAGCCTGTGCTGACAAGTTTCGGCCCCCGCCAAGCAAACAATGCCAGCGATCCACCGATTACGATCACCAACAGGGCCAGGATGAAGACACCTCGTGTCGGGTCCGTGGCAAACGCGTGAACCGATGTCAGGACACCGGAGCGCACCAGGAAGGTGCCCAATAGGCTCAGGGAAAACGTGATGATGGCGAGCAGGATTGTCCAGCCTTTGAGGGTGTCGCGTTTTTCGACCACGGTGGAGGAATGCAGCAACGCCGTGCCGGCCAACCAGGGCATGAACGAAGCATTTTCAACCGGGTCCCAAAACCACCAACCACCCCAACCCAGTTCATAGTACGCCCACCACGACCCCAGCGCGATGCCGCCGGTTAGAAAGCACCAGGCGGCCAAGGTCCAGGGCCGAACCCAGCGCGCCCAAGCGGCATCAACCCGGCCTTCGATCAGCGCCGCGATGGCAAAAGAAAAAGCCATTGAAAAACCAACGTAGCCCAGGTAAAGCATCGGTGGATGGATCGCCAAGCCTGGGTCTTGAAGCAACGGATTGAGCCCACGGCCGTTCAGCGGCGGCGGAAAGATGCGATCGAACGGGTTCGAGGTCAGCAACATAAACAGATAAAATCCGACGGCGATCATCGCCTGAATAGATAAGACGCGGGCTTTCAAGGCGGGGGGCAGGTTGGCGCCGAATACCGCAACGGCGGCGCCGAAAATAGCCAGGATCAGGACCCATAAAAGCAGGGACCCTTCGTGATTTCCCCAAACGCCGGAAATTTTATAAAGCAGCGGTTTATCCGTATGCGAATTTGAGACCACATTGACGACCGAGAAATCCGACGTCACGAAAACATGCGTGAGACAGGCAAAAGCGACTGCGACCAACGCGAATTGCAATATCGCCGTCGGTTTGGCGAGCGCCATCCAGCCCGGGTCACCCCGATGGGCGCCGATCAACGGCAGGCTGGCCTGTGCCACGGCAACAAACAGCGCCAGAACCAGGGCAAAATGGCCGATCTCAGCGGTCATTTTGCCTTCCCCTTGTCGGTGTGGCCATTGCCTTTCCCGTCGCCTTTCCATTGGCCGGCCTTTTTGAGGGCCTCGGCCACTTCAGGTGGCATGTAGTTTTCGTCATGCTTGGCCAGGACTTCATCGGCTCGAAAGACGCCGTTCATCAGCCGGCCTTCGGCGACAACGCCTTGGCCTTCACGAAAAAGATCGGGCACGATTCCTTTGTATTGAACTTCAACGGATTGTGCCGTGTCAGTAATCTTGAAGATAATGATACCGCCACCCGGCTTTTTGACGCTCCCGGTCTCAACCAGGCCGCCAAGGCGCAGGCGCTGGGACGGGCCCGGCTTTTTTTCCGTTAGATCGGTGGGGCTGTAGAAAAAGACAATGTTGTCTTCAAACGCGGCCAGGACCAATGCCGCCGCGGCGCCCAACAGCAGCAGCGCGATGCCAACGAATGTGAGGCGTCGATGCTTACGCTTCATCTGTCTCTTCCTGGGTTCTACGGGTACGTGGGTTCAAGGCGTCAAATTCCCGACCAGCCCGCCCGGCAAATCGGCGGCTGGCGACAAACAAGCCCATGAGGACGGCGAAGACCAAGCCGTAGGCCGGCCAGATGTAGGCTCCATGGCCGCCCATTTCAAAATATGCTTCCGTGCCGGTCATGTCAGCCCGCCTCGCTGGCAACAGGGGTGGATCTATTTTGTTCGGCGTCGTGAACTTGGCGCATGCGGAGCGCGCGCACTTTCATGGCGTTAATTTCGCCGCGCATGCGTATCAACAACACCCAAACGAAGTAGGCTTTGAACGCCAGGGCCATCAGAAACAATGGAATCAACATACTGGAATGAATAGCCGGGCCGCTCATTTTGATAACGCTCGCCGGTTGATGCAGCGTGTTCCACCAATCAACGGAAAACTTGATGATCGGGACGTTAATAAAGCCGACGAGGGCAAGGATGGCTGATGCCTTGTGGCCGCGTTCGGGATCATCGAAGGCGTTGTTCAGGGCCATGTATCCAAGATACAGAAAAAACAATATGAGCACGGAGGTGAGCCGTGCATCCCAGACCCACCAGGTGCCCCACATGGGCTTTCCCCAAAGCGAACCAGTGACCAGTGCCAGCAAGGTGAAGCACGCACCGATCGGCGCCGTGGCGCGCCCTGCCAGACTGGCCAACGGGTGTTTCCAGATCAACGCGGCGGCACAAGAGACGGCAAGCGCCGTGTAACAAAAAAGCGCCATCCAGGCGGCCGGGACGTGGATATACATGATCCGTACCGTCTCGCCCTGTTGGTAGTCGGCCGGCGATGACAGCAGGGCGAAATATAAACCCGATAACACGAATGCCATGGTCAAGCTCGCGGCCCAAGGCTGGATACGGTCAGCCAGGCGGAGAAAGCGTGTGGGGTTGGCGAAATGGTGCATCATATCATGGTTCTGTAAACTGTATGGCCCGGCAAATCCACATCCGCCGGTGCCAACTTGTTGAGACAAGCTTATTAATACCGAAATGGCCCATCGATCTGCCTTGACGCAAGTCAATTATCGGTGTGTCGGACGCGAATGTCATGATCTCATGGCCTGGCGGAGGGCTGCCGCACCAACCCACGGGCACAACGCCAATGAACTGAGCAGGAGTGCTGAAAGGATTAGCAAGTGCGGTTTAACACTCAAACCCGCCAATGTCGCGTCGACGGCGCTGACACCGAAAATCAACACCGGGATATAGAGTGGCAAGATCAACAATGACAACAACACACCGCCCCGCCGCGCGCCAAGGATTAAAGCCGCCCCGATGGCGCCGATGAGACTGAGGCTTGGGGTGCCCAACGCCAGCGCGGCGATGAGCATACCGAAACCATCGGCGTTCATATTCAACAATACGGCCAGGATCGGAGCTGCGATAATCAGCGGCAATCCCGTGGTGATCCAGTGCGCAGTAATTTTCGCGATGACGGCAATCTCAAGGGGTACGGGTTGAAGCACCAAAATCTCCAGGCTGCCGTCCTCGAAATCTGCTTGAAACAGGCGCTCCAGCGACAGCATCGACGCCAAAAGCGCCGCGACCCAGATGACGCCCGCCGCAATCCGCATCAGGATATTGGGCTCCGGCCCGACGCCGAAGGGGAAAAGAACAACCGCTATGACAAAGAACATTACCACCATGGCACTGTCCATACCTTGGCGGAACGACAGGTTAAGATCGCGGCGAACAATTTGGACAAAGCTATTCATAAGCCTGCTCCCGGCCAGGGAAGGCATCCAGATTCAGGCGATGAGGATCATCGATCTGTAAGTTTTGATGTGTCGAGACGACAACCATGCCGCCACCCGCCCGGTGGGCGCGGATGGCGTTCTCAAGGGCTTCAATGCCACCGGCGTCAAGCGCCGTTGCTGGTTCATCAAGCAACCACAATGGCGCCGGCGCGGCGAGAACGCGGGCAAGACCGACGCGACGTTTTTGCCCGGCTGATAAAAACCGTCCGGGCACGTCGGCGAGATCAATGATGCCGAGCGCTGAAAGGGCACCATCGACGTCCGGCGCCGAGGTCCGCAACTTCGCCCAGAATGAGACGTTTTCACGAACGCTGAGGACCGGTTTGACGGCGTCGGCATGACCGACGAAATGAATGTGCCGATGATGGGCATCGGGGTCAGACTGAATGGAGGAACCGTTGCCGATGTCATCCCAGGTGACCGCGCCGGCCACCGGATCAACGAGGCCCGCCATCACCCGCAGCAGGCTGGATTTTCCACTGCCGTTGGGGCCGCGTAAAACCAACGCGTCACCGTTATCCAGCGAAAACGACAAATCGGCAAACACGATCCGGCCGCCGCGAAAGCAAGTCAGGTTATCTCCGAAGAACTGCACCATGGGCAACCACAATATCCAACATATTGAAAAACCTGCCATAACCTAGCCCAGGCTGCAGGAAAAAAGAAGCCGAGCGGCGTCCAATTTCAAAGGCAGCTGAGATTGGCGCGGTGAATAAAAATGCGGCCGGGTTGGGGAACCCGGCCGCTAGTTTCGGCAAGGGGATTGCCGATAAGGGGACCAGAGAGGGGGGGGATCGTTCTCTAGTATAGACGAGGAGGTCTAATGATGAGAGTAAAGCGCCGAAATGTGGCGAGATTATGCAGGCGATAAGGTAATTTGAGGGTGGGATGGATAGAATAAGATGTTCAAAACGCGTCGTCGGCCGACGTGATCTCAGTAAAATTCGCCACGTTGATCTCACTCTCGTTTGGCATGCAGAACATGTTTCGTGATATCAAATTCCCGAAGATATTTCCTTCGACGCCGAAGAAGTTGTCAACGTTAAACAACGCCGGGAGATGCCAGAACAACCTGTATTCAGCGGAGAAAAGGGCTTCAATGAGTTCTTTGGCGCGTTCCCGGCGATCATTTTCGACATAAAGGATCGGCCTGTATTTTTTGAGTGTGTCGGTGGCGCCGGCGAGAACTTCGTTTTCCATACCCTCGACGTCAATCTTGATGAAATGGCAGGCCTTGAGATCAAGATCGTCGATGGCTTTGAGCGAGACCGACTCGCCCTTTTCATAGCCGCCCAACGCTATACCGCCGTAATTGCCGCCAATTTGGTAGTCAATTCCCGGGACAATGATATTGCCGTCTTCGGCGCCGACGGCGGCGTGATGGGCGATGACGTTCTCCAAGGTAGTGTCCGGTCTTCCGTGGAAGCGACCGTTTCACGTTTTTCCATCGTCAATATATTGACGATGGAAAGCGGTCCTGGAACAGGACGGCGAACTGGTTCAGCGCCTGTTTCCATGGTCTGGGTGGCTTGGTCCACTTT
>JABJBP010000151.1 GCA_018665815.1 Rhodospirillaceae bacterium | reverse complement strand
TCTCATCAGCCGGCCAAACGCGGACGTGGTGGTTCTTCATTCGCCGGCGAGGCGGGCGGTTGTGTCATCCCCTGTGTGTTCCGGCACGACCGACGCCGCGACGCTTTCGTCCAGGCTCTCGAAATCGTGATAACCGATGGCTTTATACAATTCGACGCGGGTCATCATTCGGTCTTCGAAGCCCGCGGTGCCGCCGGTATCCTTGATATGCGTGTACAGATCGCGACACGCGTAACCTTCGACCCGTGCCGACGTTGCCGGCCAGATGACGATGTCATAGCCCATGGATTGGAACTCTTCGGCCGTGAAATGCGGGCTGCGGCCGAACTCGGTCATGTTGGCCATCTTCCAACCCGGTAATTCATCGGCATAACGGCGGAAGTCGTCTTCCGTGGGCAGTCCATCGGGGAACACCACGTCGGCGCCGGCGTCCTTGTAGATCTTTGAGCGCTCAATGGCACCTTCCAGGCCTTCAACACCGGCGGCATCGGTGCGTGCGATAATCACCAGATCGGATGAGGATTTTTTCGCCGCCGCGATTTTTGCCGCGGCTTCCGAGGCCGGCACCAGGCGTTTGTCGTTTAGATGTCCGCATTTCTTCGGTAGCATTTGGTCTTCGATGTGGACCGCCGCAGCGCCGGCCATTTCCAGTTCCTGGACGGTGCGCATGGCGTTCAAGGTCCCCCCATAGCCGACGTCGCCATCGACGATCAGCGGCAGATCCGTGGCGCGGCTGAGCATCCGGGTGATGAACGACAATTCATCAAGCCCCATAATGCCTAAGTCCGGCAGGCCCAGGGTCAGGGTGACGCCGCCGCCTGAAACGTAGAGGCATTCAAAGCCCTGTTCCTTGGCCAGCAGGCCGGCCAGCGCATTGTGCGCACCGGGGACGCCTAAAATTTCCGGGCGGTCGAGAAGTTCACGGAGCCGGGCGCCCGGGCGCTTCGGGTTGCGGGTTTTGCCTTCGAGCCATGTCATCGGTATTCTCCCTCGGTTCCGAACGGCTGAGTGTTGAATTTCGGGCATCCTAACGCAATGCCATTCGTTGATCGAGTTTTGATCAATGATGGACGAATGAGGGAAATTCATGACGCGTATCGCCATCCTCGACGACTACCAGAACAAGGCCCTAGGTGCTGCCGACTGGGACAGTATCCCGGGCGCTGATGTCACCGTGTTCAATGAATTCTTGGGCCATGACGAAGTTGAGATCGCCAATACGCTGGCGCCCTTCAACGTCTTGATCGCCATGCGCGAACGGACTCGGTTCCCGGCGAGCCAGATCGAACTGTTGGCGAACTTGGAACTACTGGTGACCACCGGTATGCGCAATCTGGCCATCGACATGGATGCCGCACGCGCTCAGGACGTCGATGTCTGCGGCACGGACATGCTGGGCTATCCGGCCTTTGAACATGCCTGGGCGCTGATCCTGGCTTTGGTCAAGGAGATCCCCAAGGAAGACCGCGCCATGAAGGCCGGCGGTTGGCAAGAAGGTTTCGGCGTCGGTTTGAATGGTAAGACGTTAGGCGTTGTGGGCTTGGGCAAACTGGGTGCCCAGGCGGCGAAGGTCGGTCTGGCGTTTGGTATGGATGTGATCGCCTGGAGCCAGAACCTGACGGATGAGCGCTGCACGGAAGTTGGCGTGCGCCGAGTGACCAAGGAAGAGCTGTTCTCAACTGCTGACGTGATCACCGTCCATATGATCTTGAGCGAACGCTCGACGGGGCTGGTGGGGGCTACGGAATTTGCGCAGATGAAACCGTCGGCATTTTTGGTCAATACATCGCGTGGGCCGATTGTCGATGAAACGGCGCTCATTGAGGCCCTGGAATTGCAGCGCATCGCCGGGGCAGGCATCGACGTTTATGATGTCGAGCCCTTACCCGCAGATCACGCATTGCGTGGGTTCGACAACGCCGTGCTGACCGGCCACACAGGCTATGTGATCAGCGAATTGTACGACAAGGTATACGGTCAGGCCGTGGAAAACGTTCGGGCCTGGCTGGATGGTGCGCCGGTGCGCCTGTTGAATGGAGAATGACGCGGCTATGTCTGATTTAATCCTGAGCGAGCGCGATGGTGATGTCGTCACCATCACCCTGAATAACCCGGAAAAGCGCAATGCTTTGCCGCTGGCCGCCTGGTCGCGATTGACGTACGTGATCGCGCCGCTGGCACTGGATGAGACGGTCCGGTGCATCGTCATTCGTGGCGCCGGCGACAGGGCCTTCGCCGCCGGTGCCGATATTTCTGAATTTCCCGACGTCCGGGCCAACGCCAAACAGGCGGCGAAATACACTGAAGCCACTTCCATGGCGCTGAATACGCTCAGCCATTGTCCTCATCCGACGGTTGCTATGATCCAAGGCGCGTGCACCGGGGGCGGATTAGAGATCGCCAGTTGCTGTGATATCCGGGTCGCGAACACCTCGGCGCGCTTCGGCGTGCCCATCAACCGCATCGGCCATCCGTTTGCCTATCCGGAACTGGAAGCCGTGTTGCGCATTGCCGGGCGTGCTGCAATCCTTGATTTGCTGCTGACAGGGCGGATCATCAATGCCGAAGAGGCGCTTCGGATGGGATTGGTATCACAGGTCTTTGATGATGATGCTTTCACCGCCGAGGTGGAGAAACTTGTCGCGGCCATCGCCAACGCGGCGCCGCTGTCGAACCGATATACCAAGAAATTCGTCAATCGGCTGACCACCAACCCGGCGCCGCTGACAGCCGAAGAAATTGCCGAGAGTTATACGCCTTGTGATTCAGAAGATTACGCCGAGGGCTTTCGGGCCTTCCTGGCGAAGGAAAAACCGGTCTTCAATGGCCGCTAAACAATTTTAGGAGTCGAAACATGAACCAAGCCCAGAAACTGCAACAATTGCTGGACGCCCCCGGAATCATTCCCATGCCCGGCGTTTATGACGCTATCTCAACCCGCCTCGTGGAACGCGCCGGTTTCAAGGCGGCATTCATGAGCGGCTTCATGGTTTCGGGCGCGCGTATCGGCATGCCGGATACGGGGTTGATCTCCTATACCGAGATGCTCGACCAGGGCCGCAATCTTTGTGACGCGGTCGACTTTCCTGTCATCGGTGATGGCGACACGGGTTGGGGGAATGCGGTCAATATCAAGCGCACAGTGAAGGGCTTCGCACAGGCGGGCTTCGCCTGTATCATGCTGGAAGACCAACTGGCGCCGAAACGCTGCGGCCACACGCGGGGCAAACAGATCGTCAGCCGGGCCGAAGCCTACACACGTATCCGCGCCGCAATTGATGCCCGTAACGAACTACGCGACGCCGGCGGCGATATTCTGGTGATGGCGCGGACCGATGCTAACGCAACGGACGGCATGGAAGAAGCCATCGAGCGCTGCAATGAGTTTCGCCGTATCGGCGTCGATATCACCTTCCTGGAAGCACCGCGCTCCACCGAAGAAATGAAGCGCTATTGCGATGAGGTCGATGGCCCGAAGATGGCCAACATGGTCGAACAGGGAGATACACCATTTCTGCCCCCCGCCGAACTGGAAGCCTTGGGCTACAAGATTGCCATATGGCCCGCCGCTCTGATGCTTGCCTCCATTCGCGGCATTGAAACCGAGTTGGCCCGCCTGGCCCGCGGCGAGGTCGGCGAGGACGGCAAGGCGACCTTCCCGGAACTCCAGGACATCGTCGGTTTCCCCGACTACTACGATGCCGAAGAGGAATACGCGTTTGAGGCAATTGAGGAAGCGGCGGAGTAGGGGCGTGTATTGCCCTCAGCTTCGCTTCGTGCTGAGTTTATTATCGCTATCGGCTTCATGACCGGGCCGATCTGTAGGGAGATATAGCCATGACCACAATCACTCGCCAGCTGGCCGAATTTGCCGCTGATCTCGAATACGACACGTTGCCCGACGACGTTATCACGCGGACGAAAATGCTGATTTTCGACGTCACCGGCGTGATTGTCCGAGCGCGCAATGACGCAGAATCAACGCCCAGTTTGATTTCGGCCATGGAGCGCCTCGGCTTGGCGGCGGGCGATTGTTCAGTGCTAGGGGACAAGCAGGCCTACGCGCCATCGGCTGCCGCCATGGTCAACGGTACGCTAGCGCATTCCTTGGACTTCGATGACACCCATGCCGCCGGGTCACTGCATTCCTCCGCGCCCATCGTGCCGGCGGCCCTGGCCGCCGCCGAGATGGCCGGCGCATCGGGCAAGGATCTGATTGCCGCCTGCGTCGCCGGGTATGAAATCCAAATCCGACTGGCCCTGGCCCTCGACCCCACAGACCATTACGCCCGGGGCTTTCACCCCACGGCGACATGCGGTGTCTTCGGCGCGGCAGCCGCAGCGGGGCGTCTGTTGGGCATGGACGCCGACGGTATCCAAAGCGCCTTTGGGATCGCACTTAGCCAGGCGGCGGGATCCATGCAGTTCCTGGCCGATGGCTCATGGACAAAACGCTCGCACGTTGGCCAAGCCGCATCGAACGGTTTGATTTGCGCGACCATGGCCGCCGAAGGCTTTAAGGGCCCCGACGCGGCCTTTGAAGGCCAATGGGGTTTTCTGCAGGGCTATGCACCGAATTCAGATGAGGCCAAAGCCACCGACCGTTTGGGTAGCCATTGGGAAACTTTGCGTCTGGCGGTGAAGCCCTATCCGTCATGCCGCTACAGCCATGCCGCCATGGATGGCTTGGTGGCCTTGAGCGAAGTGCACGATATCAAACCGGATGATGTGGAGGCCATTGAGATCGGCCTGCCGGAAATGGGCCGCAAGATTATCGGCGAACCCTTGGAGGCGAAAATCAATCCCGAATGCATTGTCGACGGACAATTCTCCATGCCGTTCTGCGCGGCCGTCGTCATGCGTGAAGGTCAAATGGGCTGGGACGATTACGCCAAGCATATCAGCGATGATGAAACCCTGGCGCTCTGCCGGAAGATCAAGACGGTACCCGATGATCAGGCCGAAGCGGCGTTTCCAGCCAACATGTCGGGCTCGGTGAAAATTAAAACCAGTTCCGGCGAGTTTGAAACCTTTGTCGAAGTACCGAAAGGCGAGCCCGATAACTTCATGAGCGCGACGGAGTTCCGGGCGAAGTTCGATGGCCTCTGCGCGCCGTACCTGGACGACGCCCGGCGGGACCGTTTGGCCGACGCTTTGCTGTCGTTGGAAACCGCCAACAACGTCGGCGACGTCTTCGCGCTCTGTCAGCCCGGAAACGCCTGAGGTGGTCGCCGAAGCCAAGGAGGTCGGCCCGAACCGCTATCGCGAATCCTACGGGCGCTACCTGGAAGATTTTAAGGTTGGTGATGTTTACGAACATCGCCCTGGGCGGACGATCACGGAATCGGACAACACTTGGTTCACGCTTTTGACCATGAACCAACACCCGGTGCACTTCGATGCCGAATACGCGGCGAAATCTGAATTTGGAAAACCGTTGGTGAATTCTTGCCTGACGCTTTCCATCGTCGCCGGGATGAGTGTGTCTGACACCAGCCAGAAGGCCATTGCCAACCTGGGCTGGGAAAAGATTGAGATGCCGGCGCCGGTGTTCATTGGCGATACGCTTTATGCGGAATCCGAAGTGCTTGATGTCCGCGAGTCGAAATCGCGCCCGACGCAAGGCATCGCCACCATCCGAACCACCGGCAAGAACCAGGATGGTGCCATTGTCATGCGCTACGAACGCGCCATGCTGGTCCCGAAACGCGGCCACGCCGTTGATGACAAAGTTGATTATTAGATGCGCTACATAAGGAATGCCCATGCCGTCCGACGCTGACCAATCGGAAGAAGAAACACTTATTCTGGACACCGTTGACCAGTTCCTAGAACGTGATGTGCGGCCTTACGTGCGTGCCCTGGAAGCCGACGATGAATATCCCCAAGACATCGCCGACAAGATGGCCGAGATGGGGCTGTTCGGGGCGACGATCTCGGCGGACTACGGTGGATTGGGACTGCCGGCGGCAACGTATTCTAAAATTGTCGAGCGGGTCTCGGCGGTGTGGATGTCGGTGTCCGGCATTTTCAATTCACACTTGATCATGTGTGCCTCGGTTGAGCGTTTCGGCACCGAGGAGATGAAACAGAATTATTTGCCGAAGTTCGCCAGTGGCGAGATGCGGGGCGGCATCGCGTTGACGGAGCCCGACTGCGGTACGGATTTGCAGGGTGTGCGCACCAAGGCTGAAATTGAGGGCAACGCCTACGTCATCAACGGTACCAAGATGTGGTGCACGAATGCCGTCAAAGGCAATGTGTTGGCGGTGTTGGCGAAGACCGACCAGGAAGCCGAAGGCCCGCGCCACAAAGGTATGAGCCTTTTGTTGGTCGAAAAGGATATGGGCTACAAGGCCAGTAAGCTGAAGAAGCTAGGTTACAAAGGCGTCGATACGGGCGAGGTCCAATTCGATGCCGTCCGAGTGCCGGTCGCCAATTTGATCGGGCCGGAGGAAGGCAAGGGGCTCAATCATATTTTGGCCGGCCTGGAGTTGGGCCGGATCAATGTGGCCTCACGCGGTGTCGGGGTTGCCCGGGCGTGTTTGGAAGAATCGGTCGCCTATGCGCAAACCCGCAAAACCTTCGGCAAACCCATCTGCGAACACCAGACCATCCAGATCAAGTTGGCCGATATGGCGACCAAGGTCGAGGCGGCCCGACTTTTGACCGAACAGGCGGCGGCGGCCTATGACCGAGGCGAACGCTGTGACATGGAAGCCGGCATGGCGAAACTGGCGGCGACGGAAGCAGCCGTCGAAAATTCCCTTGAGGCCATGCGCCTGCACGGGGCGTATGGCTATTCGCCGGAATACAACATTGAGCGCTATTACCGCGACGCGCCGCTATTGGCGATTGGCGAAGGCACCAATGAGCTGCAACGCCTGATCATCGCCAAGCAATTGGTCGAACGGAACCCGGTGTAGTCATGGCGTTGCCGTTAGATGGCGTGCGTGTCCTAGCCGTTGAACAATATGGCGCCGGGCCGTTTGGCACACAATTCCTGGCCGACCAGGGCGCCGAGGTTATCAAGATCGAGAACCCGAACGATGGCGGCGATTTCGCCCGGGCCATTGGGCCGTATTTCTTCACGCCGGAAGATTCGGAATTCTTCCACGCCTATAACCGCAATAAGAAAAGTCTGACCATTGATTTGTCCAAGCCGGAAGGCATGGCGGTTTTCCATGACATGGTCAAAACCGCGGACGCGGTGGCGTCGAACCTGCGGGGCGATGTGCCCGACAAACTCGGCCTGACTTATGACGTCTTGAAAGATATCAACCCCAAAATTGTTTGTGCGCATTTGTCGGCCTATGGGCGAACCGGGCCGCGGGCCGACTGGCCGGGGTTCGATTATCTGATGCAGGCCGAAGCCGGCTATTTCTCGTTGACGGGCGAGCCGGACGGGCCGCCGACGCGGTTCGGGCTTTCGGTGGTTGATCAAATGACCGGCCTGGCACTGGCCTATGCCGTACTCGCCGGGATCACGGGTGCGCGGGCAACCGGGCAGGGGCGCGATTTGGATGTCAGTCTGTTCGATGTCGCGCTTTGCAATTTGGGCTATCCGGCACTTTGGTACTTGAATGAAGGTCATGTGACGGAGCGCGAAGAACGCTCCGGCCACCCATCGCTGACGCCGTGTGCGCTTTACAAGACCGCCGATGGTTGGATCTTCATTATGTGCAACAAGGAAAAGTTTTGGCCCGCGCTATGTGAGGCTCTGGGTCGTGCCGATTGGCTTGCCGATCAACGGTTTGCTGATTTCAAGGGCCGACTGGAGCATCGTGCTTTGATCCAGGATATGCTCGACGAGGCACTTTCGGCGAAGAACACGGCGGCATGGTTGGAGGTCTTCGCCGGCAAGGTGCCGGCCGCGCCAATCAACAATATCCAACAGGCCCTGGAAAACCCCTTTGTTAAAGATGAAGGGCGGCTGCAATCTCTCGAGTTGGAAGGTCACGGCACTTACCGCGCCATTGATGCGCCGGTGAAATGTGATGAGCCGACACCGGCCAATCCGGCACCCCGTTTGGGCCAGGATACCGAGGCGTTGCTCACCGACTTAGGCTACGATAATGCCCGGCTGGCTGCGCTCAAAGACGGTGGTGTGATCTAAACGTTAAACCGCGTTTTCACTTTACAATATCCGTATATCTGATTGATTGCCGTCGTTCAGGGGACAGCCACAGACGACGAGAGCCAATTCGATGCCTGCGGACGGTGCATATGATCTCGGGCGGTTTAACATACTGCTCGTGGAGGACAGTCAGTATATTCTGAGCGTCGTGGACGATCTGCTGCGCTATATGGGCGTCGGCAACGTGCTCAAGGCCCGCGACGGGGTCGAGGCCATCGAGTTGCTGAAACAAAGTCGCGACCCTTATGGCGGTGCTGGCAGCCGCCTGGATTTGATCATTTCGGACATGGTGATGGCGCCCATCGATGGGCTTGTGTTGCTGCGTTGGGTCCGCGAGGGCAAGGAGAGCCCGGATCGGTTTTTGCCGTTCATTATGATGTCGGGCGCCGCGGACGACGAAAACGTCCAGAAGGCCCGCGACTAGGGCGTTAATGAATTCCTGGCCAAACCGTTTTCGGCAGCCAGCGTTTCGCAACGCATATTGGAAGTTATCGACAAACCCCGTCAGTTCATCGCGACCCGCGCTTATTTCGGCCCAGATCGGCATCGGAAGAGCGAAAACGTCGCCGAGACGGAGCGCCGGGAAATGACCGAGCAGGACGCCAACATCGTCTATTCCACCGACCGGGTGGTGCGTCCAAAGGACCCGAAAGACGTTTACTATTTCCGCCTGCCCAACAGTTTGAAAGAGAAGGCGGGCGGGCTCGGCGCCAAGGGCCGTGGCACAATTCCTCAAAATCTCCTTGATGAAGCCGACCAGACTCTGGAACGCAAGGCCGTGGAATTCCACGATTGGGCCATTGAGTATTTGGCGATGCTGTCGGCGTACTGTGTGCGCGCCCAGCAGGCACACTTGGGCCAGCGCCGCGAGCACTTCGACAAAATCAATTTGTTGGCTCATGAATTACGCGGCCAGGGCGGGATTTTCGGCTATCCGATCATCACGACGGTCGGTAAGTTGCTTTACAACATCACGCTCATGGGATGCCCGACAGACGACAGGGCGGTCGATATCGTTAAGGCCCATATTGACACCATGCGTGTTGTTTTTCGCGATAAGATCACAGGCGACGGCGGAGAAACGGGACGTGAGTTGCAATTTTCACTGCAGCTAGCCATTGCTAAGTACCTGAAAGAATTGGAAACAGTGAGTTAGATCGGCGATTTTGACCTCCTGATGGGCTATTCGTCGCGCACATGGACCCACAGCTTGAAATGATGACTAGAAATTGCCATCTCTGACCCATCGCGATAGGTTGTCGCCAACACGGGCTTTATCCCCGCGATTGATTTGAAAATGGAGAGAGACATGGGCCGTATTGCCATTTATGAACCCGCCGGTTGCTGTGCCACGGGCGTTTGTGATCCCGGTACCAGTGATGCAATGGCGCAATACGCTTCCGCCCTTGAAGGCTTAAGAGTTCAGGGTGTTGAAGTCGACCGCTTTGAGCTTTCCAGCCAGCCCGGGGCGTTCGCCGAGAACGCGACGGTCAAGGCGGCTTTGGAATCCGACGGTGTTGATTGTCTGCCGTTAGTGATGGTGGATGGCGAAGTCGTCTCCAAGGGAGTGTATCTGGATAAGGCCGATTTAGGCGCCAAGATCGGCGTCGAGATCACCGGCGACGCGGCACCATCGTGCTGCGGCCCGTCTGAAGATGATAAAAAAGAAGAGGCCGAGGCCTCTGGTTGCTGCGGATAAGGAATCCTTCCATGCACGTTCTCGATAATCCGACGCCCGTACTTTTCTTCACCGGCAAAGGCGGCGTCGGCAAGACGTCGCTGTCTTGCGCGACGGCGGTGGCCTTGGCTGACTCCGGCAAGAAAGTTTTGCTGGTGTCCACCGACCCTGCATCAAACATCCATGAAGTGTTTGGCCAGGATATTGGCACCGACCCCACGGCCATTGGCGGCGTGGACGGCTTGAAGGCAATGAATGTTGACCCGGAAGCCGCCGCCGAAGCCTATCGTGAAAGTGTCGTTGGACCTTATCGTGGCGTGCTGCCTGACTCCGCCATTCAAAGCATCGAAGAACAGTTCGCCGGTGCCTGCACGGTGGAAATCGCGGCCTTTGACGAGTTCGCCAAACTGTTGGCAAATGAAGACGTCACCGCCGGTTTTGATCACGTGGTTTTCGACACCGCGCCAACCGGTCACACGCTACGCCTGTTGACCCTGCCGACCGCCTGGACCGGCTTTATTGATGATGCGGCCGCTGGCACATCGTGCATTGGTCCCTTGGAAGGCATGAAAAAACAGCGGGCGCTTTATTCCTCCGCTGTTGATGCGTTGGCGAATAAAGATGAGACGACGTTAGTCTTGGTGACCCGTCCAGACCGGGCCGCCGTCGATGAAGCGGCGCGGACCAGTGAAGAGCTGGCTGAGATCGGCATTAAGAACCAGGCCCTTGCTGTCAACGGCGTGTTCAAGGCCGTGGATGCCGGTGATGCCGTGGCCCAGGCCATGGAACGGCGCGGCGGTGCGGCATTGGAAGATTTGCCGGCTGCGCTGGCAGGGTTGAGCCGTCATGATTTGCCCTTGAAGTCGGGCCAGGTTTTAGGCGTGTCCGCGCTCAGGGCACTGTTGGCTAATAATGAATTGGAGCCGGCCGAGCATGTCGATATGGTTGCGCTGCCCAATAGCCTTGAGAGCCTGGTCGATGAATTGGCCAAACAAAATAACGGCGTCATCATGACCATGGGTAAGGGTGGTGTTGGTAAGACATCAATTGCTGCCTACGTGGCGGTGGGGTTGGCGAAGCGTGGCCATAAGGTTCACCTTTCCACCACTGACCCGGCGGCCCATGTGGCCCAAACCGTCACCGACATCCCTGACAATCTAGAGATTGGCCGTATCGATCCCGAGGTCGAGGTTGAAAAATACCGCGATGAGGTCATGTCGACGACCGGCTCAAAGCTCGACGCAGCTGGTTTGGCGCTGCTGGAAGAAGATCTCAGCTCACCGTGCACCGAGGAGATTGCCGTGTTCCGTGCTTTTGCGCGCACGGTCCACGAAGCGACCGACAGTATCGTCGTGATGGATACGGCACCGACCGGCCATACGATCTTGCTATTGGACGCCGCCGAGAGTTACCACCGAGAGGTCGGTCGACTGACCGATGGTGTGCCGGAAGCGGTTGCCAACTTGTTGCCGCGTCTGCGCGATCCGGATTTCACCCGCGTGCTGATTTGCACGGTGCCGGAAGCGACACCGGTACATGAAGCGGCTGACTTGCAGCGCGATCTGCAGCGGGCCGGCATGGATCCCAGTGCATGGGTCATCAACATGAGCTTAGCACCCTTGAGCGTGACCGACCCCATCTTGGTCGCCCGCAAAGGCCAGGAAGCACGCTATATCGCCGAAGTGGTCAATGAGCACGCCAAACAGGCCGTGTTGGTCCCATGGCGAGAAGATTCCGTCTGGGGCATGTCCGACGCATCTGCCAGCGACGCTGCTTGAGCATCAATAGGATCTAATTTTTTGCTCGGAACTTGACCAAAACTCTCAAGCGGACATAATATAAGCATGCTTATAATAATTCAGCTGTTTATCTACAGCTGATAATAAATCGCATGTTGCGAAGCGGATGAGGTGAGGATCGGTTTTGAGCGCCAAAGATTACGAAATGGAACGCTCGCTCGGCTTTTTGATGGCCGATGTGTCACGTCTTATGCGCAAACGCTTTGACCGCCGGGCGCACGCCTTGGGCTTGACCCGGGCCAAATGGCGGGTCCTGGCCCGATTGCGCCGGCGTGAAGGGATTAATCAGACGGCCCTGGCTGATATCCTGGAAATTGAAGCAATCACCATGGGCCGCCACATCGACCGGCTGGAAGAAAACGATTGGGTTGAGCGTCGCCCCGACCCCGAAGATCGGCGGGTTTGGCGACTGTATCTCACCGACAAAGCACAGCCCGTATTGGCAGAGATGGAAAAAATTGCGGTGTGGAACCGCGATACCGCGATGAGTGATTTTACACCCGCGGAAAGCGAGCGGTTTATTGACGATCTACTTCGCATCAAGGCCAACACAATTCAGGCCCTGCGCGAAGAGGCCGAAGAAGACGCCGACGTCGAACAATCAAGAGCAAAAGCGGCGGGAGGCCGGCATGGCTGAAGAAGCCCCTCAAACGGCGATCGCGAGCCCATCCGAACCGGGCGAACGATCAAGTGAAGCGCCAGAGTCAACCAGCGCGGCGAAGACGTCACCGGCGTTTGGCCGCCGGGTACGCAAGTTCTTGGCAGTCACTCTGTTTTCCTTGGTCGGGCCGGGCGCCATTGGGCTCGGCGCGCTTTATTTTTATGGCACCGGTGGCCGCATCGTCTCGACGGAAAACGCGTATGTGAAGGCCGACAAGATCGCCGTCAGTGCGGATGTTTCGGGCCGCGTCGTGTACGTCGGTGTCAATGAAAACCAAAAAGTGGTGAAGGGCACGGTTCTGTTTCGTATCGACAGCGAGCCGTTTTCCATTGCCGCGGATCGCGCCAGTGCGCAACTCAACGCCGCGCGTCAAACCATTGCCGCTTTGAAAGCTGAATATCGGCAAAAAATTGCTGAGCACAAATTGGCGAAAGGCGATATCGCGTATTATCAACGCAGCGTCGATCGGCAACGCAAATTGCATGGCAAGGGATTCGCATCGCAGAGCAAATTGGACGATGCGGAACAAAACGTTCGCGCGGCCCGCGACCGGGTCGCCGCCATTGCGCAAGATATTGGTCGGGTGCGGGCACGTCTCGGTGGGCGAATTGATATTGATCCCAACAATCATCCGACCGTGCGCGAAGCCATGGCGGCGCGCGACGAAGCGGCCTTGGATTTGAAGCGGACGACGGTATATGCGCCCAGTGACGGAATCGTCACCAATTTCGGTCTTGAGGTCGGTGAATATATTGAAGAAGGCAAACCGGTGTTCAGTTTGGTCGGCGCCAAGGTGGTCTGGGTCCGTGCAAACTATAAGGAAACAGAGTTGACCCATGTGCGCGTTGGCCAACCTGCCACCTTGCGGGCCGACACCTACCCCGACCGTGTCATCGAGGCCGTGGTCTCAAGTATCGCGCCGGCGACGGGGGCGGAGTTCGCTTTGTTGCCGCCGCAAAACGCGTCGGGTAATTGGGTCAAGGTCGTGCAACGCTTGCCGGTCAGGCTGGAAATTACCGATACCGATAAAATCCCCAATCTGCGTGCCGGGATGAGCGTGATTGTCGAGATCGATACCGGCCGGCAGCGCGACCTGCCGCCGATCTTTGGTGCGGCCTTCGCCTGGATGAATGAACGG
Organism: Rhodospirillaceae bacterium; assembly: GCA_018665815.1. Taxonomy (GTDB): domain Bacteria; phylum Pseudomonadota; class Alphaproteobacteria; order Rhodospirillales; family Casp-alpha2; genus UBA3470. The sequence goes on along the minus strand of JABJBP010000151.1, from coordinate 18,820 downwards.
TTATGAATGCCGCGGCCGCTGCGCCGAAAAAACCCAGCGATTTCACTAATCTACAACGGGGCCTCATTACCGTCGCATTGGTAACGGGGCCGATCATGCAGGTCCTCGACAGTTCCATGTTGGCTGTCGCCATGCGGCACATGCAGGGATCGCTGTCGGCGGCCCAAGATCAAATTGCCTGGGTGTTGACGTCCTATTTGATTGCCGTTGCCGTGGCGACACCGCTGTGGGGCGCGTTGACTGAACATTTCAGCCGCAAGCGCTTGTTTATATTCGGATTATTGGGGTTCACGCTGATTTCGGTGCTTTGTGGTAGTGCCGACACCCTGACGGAAATTCTCGTTTACAGAGCCATGCAAGGGGTTTTCGGCGCCGGGCTAATTCCCTTGTCCCAGTCCGCACTGATGGATGTGTACGAGCAAAAGGATTACGGCGTTGCCATGGGCTGGTGGGGCATTGGTTTGATGTTCGGTCCGATCTTGGGGCCGACTTTGGGCGGATACGTGACCGAGTGGTATTCCTGGCGTTGGGCGTTTTTTATCAACATTCCGTTCGGCATTTTCGGGATCGTGCTGGCCGCGGCCATGCTGCCATCGACGTTGGCGAAAAAACGACGGCCATTCAATTATTTTGGCTTTGCCATGCTCAGCATTGGCCTCGCTTCGTTGCAGTTCGTGCTCGACCGTGGTCAGCGTATGGATTGGTTGGAATCCCATATTATCATTGGTCTGGCATGTATCGCGGGCGCCGCATTTTGGGTCTTCATCGTCAACTCTGTCTATTCAAAAAACCCGTTTGTCGATCCGGTTCTGCTGACCAATCGAAATTTTGTCATCGGCATGTTGCTCAGAATGGTGTTCGGATTGATGCTGTTCGGCAGCCTGATTTTGATTCCACCGTTTGTGCAGAATATTTCTGGATATTCGTTGGTGGATTCGGGCTTGATCCTGGCACCGCGCGGATTGGCGACAATGATTTCGGCTTACATCGTCGGTCGGCTGGTCAAATATTACGACGCCCGTAAATTGATCGCCGTGGGCCTTTCATTGGCAGCGCTATCGGCGTGGGAAATGTCGCAATTGACCGCCGATTCTTCGGTTTACGTGATGATCGGCTACATCATGATCCAAGGAGTCGGTTTCGCATTTTTCTTTATTCCCCTGACCACGGCGAGCTTCTCGACAATGGCTGCCGACCAACGTGATCTTGGAACCTCGATCTACGCCCTGACGGGTAACATCGGGCGCAGTATCGGTATCGCGGTGCTGTCCAGTTTCCTGGTCCGCCAAACGCAGACCAACCGGGCGCATTTGAGTGAGCACGCGACGCCATTCAATGATTTGATGGCACATGTGCCGATGCCGGACACTTGGGCGCTCGATACTACAACCGGTCTTGCTGCTCTGGAGCATACCATCAGTTTCCAGGCTTCCATGCTGGCCTATAGTTTTGATTTTCAATTGCTGACCGGCATATTGCTTTGCTGTTTGCCGTTGACCATGTTCATGACCAACAGCTTGAAAGTCAAAAAAGCGGTCGGCGCATAGAGGAAGATATCGAGGAGTATACAACGTGAAAATTTTGATTTTGCCCGGCGATGCCATCGGACCCGAGATAACGGCGGTGACCAAGGCGGCGCTTGAGGCCTTGGATTTCCGCTTCGGCCTTGGCCTGGAGCTGGTCGAGCGTGAGATTGGCCTGGCGGCATTCAAAAACGTCGGCCGCACCATGCCCGAAGACGTCATGGAAGAAATTCGCGATACGCCGACCACCATATTGGGGCCCGTTTCGACCATGGATTACCCACCCGAAGCACAAGGTGCGGACAATCCGTCAAAGGCGATCCGCAAAGGCTTCGACTTATTCGCCAATATCCGCCCCAGCAAGACCCGCAAGGGTGTGCCTTCGATGGCAAAGAGTATGGATTTGGTGATCGTCCGCGAAAATACGGAAGGGTTTTATGCTGACCGGTCCATGTTTATGGGCAACGGCGAGTTCATGCCAACACCGGACTTGGCATTGGCGGTGCGAAAGATCACGGCCGAGGGATCAAATCGGATCGCACGGGCGGCTTTTGAATTGGCCCGGACGCGCCGCAAAAAAGTCACGGCTGTCCACAAAGGCAACGTAATGCGGGTGTCTGATGGTTTGTTCATGCGCGAGGTTCGCGCCGTCGCCGAGGAGTTCCCAGACGTCGAATTGGATGACGTCATCGTTGATGCCATGGCGGCGCGGTTAATCCGCCATCCGGAAACTTTCGATGTGGTGGTGACGACAAATATGTTCGGTGACATTTTATCCGATGAAGCCTCTGAACTTTCCGGCGGCCTCGGCCTCGGCGGTGCCATCAATGCCAGCAACGAACGGGCCATCGCGCAAGCCGCGCATGGATCAGCCCCCGATATCGCCGGCCAAAACAAGGCCAACCCGACGGCCCATGTGATGTCGGCGCAGATGCTGTTGCAATGGACGGCATCGCGCAGCGGCGACAATGAATTGACCAATGCGGCGGCGCACCTAGAAGCCGCTGTCGACAGTGTGTTGGCCGACCCCGCCAACCATACGGGCGATATTGGCGGCAATGCAGGGACACGTGAGTTTGGTGAAGCGTTGGTCAAGGCGATCGGCGAGTGAGGTCAATTTTGCCTTGGGTCACCCGCCGGTTTAGGTTGCCCATCATCGACGCCGCCGCGCTTCCGACGGCGGTCTTGTTGGCGAAGCAGGGACATAGGACATGACCGTAAAGCGCGGCTGGAATTTCCTCCAAACTCCGGGACCGACGAACATTCCGTTCCGGGTCTTGAATGCCATGAACCGACCGGCAGTCGAGTTTTTGGGTCCCGATTTTGTCGATTTCTCCAAGCAATTGTTTGTCGATTTGAAGACGGTTTTCAAGACCGACGGCGATGTCATCATATACGCCGCAAACGGCCATGGCGCTTGGGAGGCTGCGTTGACCAATACGCTGGCCCCGGGCGACAAGGTATTGATACCGGAAACAGGGCGGTTCGCGCTGAGTTGGTCCTATATGGCCGACAAGTTGGGCATTGAGTGTGAAATTCTTGAAAACGATTGGCGCCATGCCATTGACCCTGCCGACGTGGAAGCCCGCCTCGGCGCCGACACGGGTCACGAAATCAAGGCCGTGTTGTTGGTTCACACCGATACGGGTACCGGGATCACGTCAGATGTAGCTGGCGTCCGCGCCGCCATGGACGCGGCGAAACATCCTGCACTGCTGTTGGTCGACACCATCGCATCGCTGCTGACGACCGACTACCGAATGGACGAATGGGGCGTCGATGTGACCATCGCCGCCGGACAGAAAGGCTTGATGTTGCCACCGGGATTGGGGTTCTGCGGCGTCAATGCGAAGGCCTTGGCGGTCGCCGATGCCAACCGGACACCGCGTAATTATTGGGATTGGCGCGAGCGTATGGATCCTAATGAGTTCTACAAGGCGTTCTGTGGCACCGCGCCGGAACATTTGATGTTCGGGCTTCGCGAAGCGCTCGATATGATCGCCGAAGAAGGCGAGGATGCCATTTTCGCGCGCCATTTCAGGCTGTCACGTTCGGTTCATGCGGCGATTGATTGCTGGGCTGAAGGTGGGGCGCTTGAAAACAATGCCGTGATACCTGAACAGCGCTCAAATTCGGTGACGACGATCCGGGTTGATGAAAAATATAATCCCATGGACATCCGTGAAATCTGCCGCGAGCGCTTCAATACGGGCCTTGGCAATGGCATGGGCAAGATCATCAACACATCGTTCCGCATTGGGCATATGGGTGATCTCAATGAGCCGATGATCTTCGGCACCATCGGCGCCGTGGAAGCCAGCTTGAAACTTTGCGGTATTCCCTACGGGGCCGGCGGTGTTGAAGCCGCTATTGCGTCGCTAACAGCGAACGGCTAGCCGCCGGTTAAAGTCTTCCAGGTTTCCGAAACGCCAAAGGGGATGTCGGCGCCTCCGGTAGTCTTTGCGGGCGATACAGAGATCAGCCCCATTTTTGCCAACCAACCAAGAGTCAAATAGAACGGCGCCAGCTTTTCCGGTGCCAGATCGCCGCTGAGCGAAGAGACCGCATAGGTGCCATTGGTTGACAGTTTTTCCAGCAACGCCAAGGTAGCGGCTTCATCCATCAACACGGCGGCCAACGGTGTCGACAATTCGGAACTTCGGAATTGGCGAAGGAATACCGTGCTGCCGGCATTGGCGCTAACGACGGCATCGCCGGCGATCAGGCTGCTTGGATGGTCTGTGAAAAGCGCGAAAGGATCGGGCGCCATGGGATAAGGTTGAGCGCCGGTGGGCAAGGCGATCCGCTCGGCCTCTGAATTGCGCATCTCCGCCAATTCCGACCAGAGTGCCTGATGCGCGGCGACGACGTGGCGCCAATCGTAGATCTCGGCGGCCCGCTGTTGGCCGGCCTCGCCAAATTTTCGGCGGAGATCTTCGTTGCCGATGAGCAGACCGAGTTTTTCAGCGCAAGCCGCAATGTCGACAGCTGTGCTTTGGCTGGCGGCACCTGTGAAGGCGGAATAGGGCGCATAACCCGTGTGGTAGAGAAATCCCAATTCGGCGCCGGCGCCGGGTGGCGGCGCCGTGGTGGGAATGCAAAATCCATCAATCCCGTCACGGACCGATTCGCGGTACCCGTCGTAGTCACTCACCACTGCCGGCAGCCCCGCTGCCATTGCTTCAATGGGTGTCAGACCAAAGGATTCCTGGATATTGTCTGATAGCGAAATGAATATGTCACCGGCGGCCCAAACTTTGTCGTAAAGTTCGGTCATGGCGCCGTCGATGAAATGATGAGTGATGCTCGGCGCGAAGGCTGTGGCAGCTTCTTTGAACGCCGTCTCCATTTCGGGCGTGCTGGCTTGACCCGCCTGGATTAGGTGAATTTTCCGCGACGAAGCCTTCTGGGTAGTCTCGGCCGCCAGGTACATAGGTACCGGGTTGGCTTTTTCGACGTGATCCAGACGCCCGGCGTAAAGCAAGGCGATGTCTCCGTCGGCGATACCCATTCGGGACCTGAGATCGGCGCGGGCTTCGCTGTCACCGCCGCGCGCGGCGTAGGTTTGGCTGTCAACGCCCAGCGGAATGATCGGCAATTGACACGGGATTGTAGCGGTGCCGCCGAAGCGTGCGTTCAAATACTCGCACCAACCGTCCAGCAATCGTTCGATCACGCCTTTCACACATTTCGACGTGCAGACCAGTGCGTCCCAAGGCTGCACCGGCGCGGTCAGGATATTCCCCAGCACATTCAAGGCCATGGTTTCGTATATCGTGTGGGTAATGCCGCAGATGCTGAACCCGGCTTGATCGAAGTATCGTCGCCTCCAGGCCAGTGATCCGATGTCCGGCCCCGGGCGGAACAAGGTGCCGATGTGGCTGAGATTACCGGTGGTCATCGGCAAATTAATACCGATGTTTTCGGGATCTCCGCCCGTGTCCCCGACGAAAGCCTGAAATTCATCGACGGCTTCGAGGCTGTCCGCATAGATTTGTAGACGCTCAATCCCGCCATGATGGATAAACCCGCGAAGGAATCCGCCGGATGCCGATTGCCGGCCGACAACACCGTCGCCGGCGGTCCGGTAATTGTGTCCGGAAAAATAAAACGCGGCGTTGGGGCTTGGCGTGGCCATGCGTTGGCTAACCCTTCCCGGTGCGTGAAGCCAGTACGTCGAGGACTTCGCGATAAGTTGCCGGCGCGACCCCGCCGAAGTGGTCCTTCAACCCCTGGGCGCCGCCCCAATGGATACGGCGTGCCGCGGCGCCGGCCATGATCGGCTCGATATTGAGCGATTCCAGCATCACCGCGACCTCTTCCATTTCATGGGCTCGGCGTTCGCCGTGGATCGCGGTGCGCCCTGCAAAATAGTCGGCCAGTTCACCCCAATTACCGCTGGGGTAGCTTTCGCTGACGCTTTTCAGCACTTCATCGGCGACGCCGTAGCGATCTGCGGTCATTACGCATTCCAACAACAGCGCTTCCATGCCTTTGACCATGATCGAACGGCACATTTTGGTTGCCGATGCGCGGCCCCATTCGGCACCGGCATCAGTCAAATCCATGCCGTAAGGTGATAACCGGTCCATCAGGTCGGCCACGGCTTCTCCGCACAACAAGATAGGCACCCGATGACGGCGCAGCGGTACTGCCGCCATGACGGCGGCTTCAACGAATTTGGCACCGGTTTCTTCCACGGCAATGCCGACGTCATGTTTGGTTTGCGGCGCAACCGAATTGATATCGACATAAATATGCGCTGGCCCAAGACTGAAGGCGGCATTTTCCGCGACCTCAAGCGCGACCGCCGAGGTGACGGCGGAGATGACGATTTCACACTTCTCTATAAGCTTCTCGGCGCTTGTGTCCAATGTGACACCGGCTTGTTCGGCGCGCGCTTCAACAGGCCCGCGCTTTTCTGCGTCGTCCATAAGAATATCGTAGGCGCGAATACCGGTGAGGCCTTCTTCCTTGAGACCGGCACTGAGCGCCGACGCGGCTTCGCCGAAACCGATGAAGCCAAGCTTCGGCGGGGCGCCCGTTGCCATCTTATCGTCCTTTGAACTCGGGCTTGCGTTTTTCCATGAAGGCCGTGCGTCCTTCCTGGTAATCCTCGCTATCGAAGCAATCATCGACGACCTTCGCGCAGAGCGCCTCATCGGGCGGTCCATCGTTGCGGCAAAGTTCGTCAATGACGGTCTTCGCGGCAAATACTGTGAGCGGCGCATTCTCGGCAATACGCTGGGCATAGTCATCGACGTAAGCATCCAAAACATTCCGGGGCACGATCCGATTGACCAAGCCCATGGCCAAGGCTTCAACGGCGGTGAATTGGCGCGCCGTAAAGAAGATTTCCTTGGAAAATGTCGGCCCGACAATATCGACCAGACGCTTCAAGCCATCGGCGCGATAACCCAGCCCCAATTTTGCCGCGGGCACCGCGTAGGACGATAAATCATTGGCGATCCGCATGTCACAACATGTCGCGATGCCGACGCCGCCGCCGATGCAAAAGCCCTCGATCTTGGCAATGGTCGGTTTGGGAAAGTTTGCTAGCGTGTCCGAGGCGACTTTGACGGTCGTGTTGTAGACCTCCACAGCGTCTTCGCTGGATCGGTTTTTCTTGAACTGGGAAATATCCGCACCGGCGCAAAAGGCCTTGCCGCCACGGCCGCCGATCACAACGACACGTACCGCATCGTCTTCGGCGAAATCATTCAACACCACCGGAAGGTCGCGCCACATCTCAAAGGTCAATGCGTTTCGCCGGGCTTGATTGTCGAACAGAATCTGCCCTAGTCCATTGCTTTTCTCGACCACGAGTTGATCGGTGATATCGCTCATTGAAAATCCCCATATGTTTAAGTGCGGCGCTATATTTGCGCTCCCGTGCCGGCCAAGCAACGTAAAAGCCGGGGCGACGCGCGAAAAGCATGACATTTCGCCCGTTGGCTTGTCGCGGCGCGCGGTGAAGCCTAGTTTGTGGCTATGTATTGCAGGAAATTTCGATGATCGCGGCTTTTGAACGCTTCACAGGCATGGAATGGCGGGGCCAGGGGCCGGCCGTGGTCGTCGCAGGTGGACATGCGGCGACGCACTGGATCACTGGGACTTTGTACGTTTTGGTGCCGTTTATTACCAAGGATTTAGGGCTCAGTTATACCCAGGCGGGCGGACTCATATCAGTATTTTACACTGCTTCTTTCGCTGCCAATGCCGGAAGCGGCGCGGTTGTTGATATTACTGGGCGCCGGGTCCTCATCATGGCCTTATCGTTATTGATCGGTGCCGTTGCCTTGATGGGCGCGGGATTCGCCCAAAGTATATGGCTTCTGGTCGGCATGGTGATCATTATTGGATTAACCAATAATATCTGGCATCCGGCGGCAATCTCATATCTGTCCAGGCTATATCCGCAAAACAAAGGTTACGTGCTTTCCGTTCATACCTTGGGCGCCAGTTTCGGTGATATGCTGGCGCCGGTCTCGGCCGGCGCTTTATTGGTTTGGATGGGTTGGCAAGGGACGGCGACGGTCAGCGCGCTGCCGGTGTTTTTGGTGGCCGCCGTCATTGCCTTGTCACTCCGTCGTTCCAGTGTCGGTGCCGCCGAAAGCTCCGAAACCAGCGCCAACGCCATGAGCTTTCGTGCCTATCTGGATGGCCTCGCCGACCTTATTAAGAACCGCGTGGTTCTGAGCTTGTGCCTGATGTCGGCGTTCCGCTCGATGGCCCAGAACGGCCTGTTTCTTTTCTTGCCGCTGTTCATGGTTGACGTATTGGGATTCGGATCCGTGCTATTGGGTATCGCCCTGATGTCGATGCAAATCGGCGGCATTTTCGCTGGGCCGCTCGCCGGGGCGGTGTCTGACCGCATGGGGCGCCGGCCGATCATGGTCGCGGGAATGGCCGGCACGACCTTGGCCATTCTCGGGCTGACAATGGTCGAAAACCCGACGGCATTCATTGCCGCCATGGCGGCTCTGGGGTTTGCACTGTTCGCGGTGCGCCCCGTCATTCACAGCTGGGTCATGGATTTGACCCCGGCTGGAATGGGCGGCAGCGCTGTCAGCGTATTGTTCGGTACACAGTCCGCGCTTTCCGCCCTGGTGCCGGTCGCCGGCGGATACATTGCTGATCTTTGGGGGCTAAAAATTGTTTTTTATCTACTGGCCGGGACAGTGCTGATCGCAACGTTGATGGCCGCATTGATCGCCGATAAACCGAGAGGTTAGCGCGATTTTCCGATACGCCATTCCAATAGTTCAAGTCGGTCCTGACCAAAAAACGGCTCACCTTTGTAGACCGCGGTCGGCACACCCCAATGGCCGGCGGCAATAAGGTCTTCAGCGTTGGCGGCGATGACCGCATCCAGGCGCACGGCTTCTGCTTCTTGACCCAACGAGAGTTCTTGAAAGTCGAATCCGGCATCCGTGACAGCGTCGGCCAAATGCTGACCCTGATCCCACCCATCGATGCGACCGTTCCATATCAGTCTCATGACATGGTTGAGAAATATCAGCCCCATCCCGGCTTCAGCGGCCAGCACCCCCATCCGTGTCAGCGGGCCAATGTGAGGCTGATCGGGGGCGGGTTCCATGGTTTTGGTATTGATGATCAAGGGGTCAGGCCGAGGGCGGGCGTAAGCTACATCCAGATACTCGGCCAAGCGCTCGGTGTCGTGTCGATTGTAGCGTGTGTAGTTCGGATGAAGATGAGTGAAATAGCCACTGCGGCGCATGGCGCCGGGCCAGACGTGTTTGATGGCGATGTCCGCGCTGGTGTCGCTTTGCAATGCCAGGAGCCGGTCCAGAGCGAGATAGCAATACGGTGAGCGGAACGACCAGTAGACATCAATGGAGGTTGGGGCCGCCATGTCAGCCACCCATTAGCCCAAGCCCATTTGGGCGAATGTCGCACGGGTCAAGGCACTGGTGGGGTCGGCGAAGTTTGGCAAGATAGTGAAATGATTACAGCCGGGGGCTTCCAAGTAGGTGCAGTTGCCGTCCTTGGCATTCCAATCATCAACGAATTCCCGAGATTGGCGGCGGAATTCGGCGCTTTCACTTTCGCCGGGGACGACGAGGAGAGGCGTCTTCGGCGTCTCGGGGAACCTGATCGGACTGAAATCCCGAACCTCTTCGTCCGTTAATTCGAGTGTCGCCTGCATATAGGTAAGATGGATAGGTTCGAGTTCATAAATACCACTGATCGCACAGCCACCCTTCACCAAATCAGCGGGACCGCCGCAAAAACCTACCCAGTCGGTCGCCACGACCATTGCGGTCAGATGGCCGCCGGCGGAGTGCCCGGAGACGAAAATTCGTTCCCGATCAAGATTAAGATCGTCTGCATTATCGTAAACCCAAGCCACGGCACGGCGGCATTGGTCGACGATATCGGCCATACGTACGCCGGGCATCAAATCGTATTCAATCAGCCCAAATGCGGCGCCAGCTTCAACAAAAGGCCTGGCGATAAACCTTTGATCGGAAATATCACGGCTCATCCAATATCCGCCGTGAATGTATAAATTGACGGCCGTCGGCGCTGTCCCGGCTGGCTGAATGAGATCGATAATTTCGCGTCCGCTGGTCCCATAAGTGAGACCGAGCCGGGTGTCGAAGTCATTAATCACCTGATGGCAAGGGGCAACCCAGCTTTCGTAAAGCTGTTCGAACTCCGGGACACGTTGACGGTTGTTGTATTCGAAGTCCAACCCGGCTTGATCGAAATCTCGAAAAACTTTTGCGTTCATCGTTTTTTCCTACGTGTTGTATGCCGTCAGCGATCAGGTGATCGGCAGCATAACGTTCGCCGCGTAGGCAGGGCGCGACGACAAGCGGGCATACCATGCCTCCAGATTGGGTAGGGACGGACGTTCAATGTCCATGCTCGACCATCGGTAGACGGCGCAGCCAACAGGAATATCCGCGAGCGACGGTTGGTCTCCGAGAACAAATTCACGGCCTTCTAATTGGTTGTTCAAGATGGACCAAGCTTTTGCGACTTCATCCATGGCCTTGGCTGCGGCCGCCGTGTCACGCTTCTCCGGCGGATGACGGACGACGTTCCAAAATATGACGGTCATTGGCGGGTGAATTCGGCTCAGGTACCAATCCATCCATTGGCTGGCCTGGGCGCGACCTTCGGCGCTACCCGGGTTCCATGCGCCATTGCCGTATTTTTCCGCCAGATAGCGAACGATGGTGTGGGATTCCCATACCGTGAAATCACCATCTTCAAGGGTCGGTATGAGGCCATTAGGATTTTTCGCCAAATATTCGGCTGTATCATTGCCGCCAAACTTCATGCCTATATCGACGCGCTCGACATCAACGCCGATCTCGGCGGCACACCACATGACTTTCTGCACATTGATCGAATTCGCACGACCGAGAACACGCACCATTCTTTTTCTCCTTGGAACGACCCATCATATTCTTCCGGAACCGGTGGATGGGTTTAAATTAATATAAATTCACACGCTACTTACACGGCGTTCATCACCTGTCGGCAATTGTGGGATAGAGTTCTGAATAACGAATGTCCCGCGCACATCGGTTGGCTTTCTCGATGTGCGTCTCCTGCCGAAGGGCCTGGCCGGTAACGGTCAGGCCCTTTTTTTTGCCGCGCACTGAAATCATGTGACAGGCCGGCTGAATTTGTAGCCACAACCGACGACCGTGGTGATGAATTGAGGGGCTTTAGGTTCCGGCTCAATCTTCTTTCGAATGCGGCTGACCAACACGTCGATCAGCCGATCTGTCGGCGAAGCCGCATCGTGGCTGACAGCATCAAGAAGGTGCGCGCGCGTTAATACCCGATTAGGCGCTTTAACCAAAGCCGCTAGTAGGTTTAGCTCGGCGCGGGTGAACGCGACATGCTCGCCATCAGGGGCAATGACGGCGCGTGCGTCCATATCCAGTGACCAGCCCTCGAACCGGTAAATCTCTGAGCGAATTGACGGCGCTTCCACCGTGCCGGCGCGCCCCAGGATGTTTCGGACACGCAGCACCAGTTCATCAGGATCAAAAGGCTTCGTTAGATAATCATCGGCACCGACTTCAAGAGCAGCAAGGCGGTCACTTTTACCCTTGCGCGCAGTGATGACAATGATTGGCAGGTCGCTTCGGGCCCGCACTTGGCGGGCCAGGGAAAGACCATCTTCGTCGGGAAGACCGAGGTCTAGAAGTGCCAAATCAATGTGTTCCGTGTCGATGGCGGCAAGCATTTCCTTGCCCGTGGCGGCTAGGCTGATGGTGAAGCCGTCGCGCTGCAAGTAAGCCCCCATCAACGACTGGACCAATTCGTCGTCCTCAACAATCAGCAGGTGTGGAATTTTGCCCATGTCCGATTCCCCCTCCCAAAATAATTCCTCATAACCAAACCGCCACGTCGGGCGCGTTCACACAATGCAAAGGAGTTGTAACATTAATTAATATGAAAAACATCTCCCGTTTATCTGCCTGACATGAATTCCAGCGACACTAGACTTCATGGCGACATTTACCGGGAAGCAGAAACCAAAAAAAACCGACTTTCCTCGTCAGCTTGCGGAGACGATGCCGATATGACGAATAGCAATACTCAACACCATGTGATTGGCGCGCGCACTGATATTACTGACCTGCCCGAAGGGCTTAGCGTCAAGACCATGGCGTACACGCAATGTGCTTCGAACTTGTGTCTGAGGGGAAGCGATGGACCTATTGTCATCGTTCGGGATTATTTCTCAAACGCGCAACCGCCGACACTGCGGACAACCGATGGCGCGACGATCAGCGGAAATCTCGCCCGTATTCTTGTGGGCCTCTCTGAGCGGGCCATTTCTATATTATTGGCCAACCAGCAGAACCGACCGGTCACAACGTTGGCGGTGCAGTAACCAACCAACCGGCAGATGGGCAACCCATCTTAGCCGTTGATCAAGCCAATATAGGCGGAATTTAGACGGCCCATAGCGAGCAGCAACTGATAAACAGCGAGGCGTTCATCATAGGCCGCAGAGGTGTAATTAATTTGTGCATTGGAGACTTCGTTCTCGGTATCAAGAACATTAATGACGGTTTCCTTGCCAGCCTCGCGCAGGCGTTTGCGTGATTGAAAAACCTCCGAGGCGATGTTCACCGCGTTTTCAAGAAGCTCCAGCCGTTTGCGTGCCGTTAGCAAGGCCTGCCACGCCAGCCTTGTCTGTTCGATCACTTGGCGCGCCGTGTTATCACGGTCGTCCTGAGAAGCGCGATATTGATAATTTGCCTGTGACAAAGATTCGCGGGTCGAGAAGCCGGAAAAAAGATCCCAATTTGCAGTCAGCATCAATGAGTAATCGCGGCGTACGCCGAGCGTCGTATTCGAATGCTGCTCGAAATTGAACTGGCCTTCCAGATCCAGTGTCGGTGCGAACTCGGCTTTCACCGTTTGGCGCCGTTCGCGGGCGACCTCAATGTTTGTGGTTGCTGTGAATACGGCAGGGTTTTCCGTCTCGGCGATTTCCACCGCGCGATCCAAGGTGCTGGGCAGCATTTCAATCGGTGGGATCGGGTCCATCATGGCGTCAATATTGGGTGGATGACCAAAGACTTGAATATAACGGCTCGCCGCGTCTTCAAGTGCACCTTCAAAATTCACCCGACGTTCCTTGGCGATTTGCAGACGAGATTTCGCCTGCAACACATCAACCGCAACGCCTGAGCCGCGTTGGACACGCTCATCTTCAAGATTGAGTTGGCGCTGGATGGTAGCTTGGTTCTCCACCGCCAATTCGACAAGGCGTTTTTGGCGGAGCACATCGATATAGGCATTGACCCCGTCAAAGAGTGCGCCTTGCCTTGCCGTTTACAAGCCGATGGAACTGATTTCCTTATTCAGGCGCGCCGTGCGGACCTGCGAGTCGGTCAAAAACCCGTTAAAAATATTGTGAGTTACGGTTAAACTCGCAGTTTGTGGCGTGCGGCTTGAAGGGTTGCCGGCCTGGCCGTCTGTCGACGAACGCTCGGCCGGACTGTCGACCAATTCATGCCCTGTTTCAGCGGTCGCAGATACGGTCGGGAAATACCCCGCCGCCGCTTGGCCAACGCCGTTGCGCGACGCTTCTAGCGTTTTCGCCGCCGCGCGAATTTGTGGATGATCAAGAAGCAAACCGGCAAGTTCATTGTTAAGGGGTGCGGCAGCAAGCGGCATTGCCGTCGTTATGGCAGCCATCAGCGTCAGCAATGATGAACGATGAAAAGCCAACAAATTGATACCTAAATCAACCTAACTCATTGATATCACATAGTTTACCTGCTGATTGATCCAGCGTCAATGTGCCGATAATTAATTAAATTCAATGATATCAACACGTTATCATAATAAGAGTGATCAAATCGGTGTTCAGCATACCACATGAATGTGTTGATCGGAAAATCCGCTCTATATATTGGGTGTATTGGGATCGACATCGCTAACTTGCAGGTTCGCCGTATCCGCCACCACCTGGTGTTTCAATGACGAAGACGTCCCCGGCATTCATCTCGGTGCCATCCGCGCCCAGTAGCTCATCAACACTGCCATCGACGCGCTCAACAGCATTTCGGCCCCGCGCGCCGGACTTGCCGCCGGCCAATCCATAAGGATCGGTTTCGCGGTGACCCGACAAAATGGTAGCGGTTAAAGGTTCTAAAAAACGAATGCGGCGGGTCGCGCCATTGCCGCCCCGGTGGCGCCCGGCGCCGCCCGAGCCGTGGCGGACGGCGAATTCTTCCAAGCGGACTGGAAAACGCCACTCCAGAACTTCCGGGTCGGTAAGCCGGGTATTGGTCATGTGGGTGTGGACCGCGTCAGCGCCGTCGAAGTCAGGGCCGGCACCCGAGCCGCCACAGATGGTTTCATAATATTGATGGCGATCATCACCGAAGATGAAATTGTTCATGGTGCCTTGCGCTGACGCCAGGACACCCAACGCCCCGTAGAGGCAATCGGTAATGCATTGTGAGGTCTCGGTATTGCCGGCAATGACGGCGGCGGGGAATTTAGGTGCCAACATTGAGCCTTCGGGGACGATGATATCGAGGGGTTTGAGGCAGCCTTCGTTCAAAGGAATTTCATCGTCAACCAAGGTGCGGAAGACGTAGAGGACTGCGGCCTTGGCAACAGCGGTCGGCGCGTTGAAGTTGCCTGGATCCTGTGCCGAGGTGCCGGTGAAATCGACGCTGGCGCGCCGGGCTTCTTTGTCGACCGTTATCTTGACCTTTATTTCGCGGCCCCGGTCCATGGCATAGGTGAATTCACCGTCCTTTAGGACATCAAGCACCCGGCGCACGCTTTCCTCGGCATTGTCTTGGACGTGGCCCATATAGGCCCAAACCACGCCGAGACCGAAATGCTCAATCATTTTGCGGAGTTCCCTGACGCCGGTCTCATTTGCCGCGATCTGGGCGCCGAGATCGGCCATGTTCTGGTCCGTGTTGCGGCATGGGTATTGCCCCGATAACAGCAAATCGACAGTTTCGCGTTCGCGCAGCACACCGTTTTCGACCAAAAGGAAATTGTCGATGACGACACCTTCTTCGTGAATATCGTGGCTGTCGGGCGGTGCCGAACCCGGTGTCTTGCCGCCAATATCTGCGTGATGCCCGCGCGAGCCGACATAAAACAAAATATCCTTGTCGTCGGCATCAAAGACCGGCGTGATAACAGTGACATCGGGAAGGTGCGTGCCGCCGTTGTAAGGAGCGTTCAGGGCGAAAACATCGCCCGGCTTCATCGAGCCTGCGTTTTCGCGGATGACCGTTTTGATGCTTTCGCCCATGGATCCCAGATGCACCGGCATATGCGGTGCATTGGCAACCAGATTGCCCACAGGATCAAAGATCGCGCATGAGAAATCCAGCCGTTCTTTGATGTTCACGGAAAATGCAGTGTTCGACAATGTCGTGCCCATTTGCTCGGCAATAGACATGAACAGGTTGTTGAAGACTTCAAGCATCACCGGGTCCGCATCGGTGCCGATGGCTTCGGTTTTTGGGCGCGGGATGGCGCGCGTCAGCACCAGATGACGCTGCGCGGTCATTTCGGCGCGCCAACCATACTCGACAATGGTTGTCGACGTGTCTTCCGAAATGATCGCCGGGCCGTCAAGGCGCCCGCCCGAGGGAATTGCATTGCGGTCGTAGACAGGTGTTTGGTGGCGCGCGCCGCCGGAAAACATAGAAACATCATCAACAACTTCGACGGCGTCCTTGCCCATGATGTCGGCGACAACCTCATCGTCAACCTGTTCGGTAATACCGACGGCTTCGGCCGCGACCGCTTCGACCACTAGATTGCGGCCGGGCGCGATAAACCCGAAACGCTGTTTGTGGAGTGTTTCGAACGACGCGGTCATGGTTTCGATATCACCGAAGTCAACGCCAATGGGGCTGTCCGTACCGTCATAGCGAAGTTGTACCTTCAATAAGGTTTTGATCTTTTCGGGCACGACGCCTTGTTGCAGAACCTCGGCGCGGGCGTCGTCAGCCAGCGTGTCGAGATCGGCACCGAGCTTTTCCAAAATGGTTGCGCCGAAATTCTGCTCGACCGCTTGTTCGCGAATCGCGCGAACGTCGGCCAATCCCATGCCATAGGCCGACAACACGCCGGCAAATGGATGCAGGAGGACGCGTTCAATCCCCAGCGCATCGGCGACCAGACAGGCGTGTTGGCCGCCGGCGCCGCCAAAACAGTTCAACGTGTAGCCGGTGACGTCGTGACCGCGCTGCACCGAGATTTTCTTGATGGCATTCGCCATGTTTTCGACAGCAATCCGCAAGAACCCTTCAGCCACATCTTCCGGTGCGGTCGCCGGTTGGTTGGTCGCTGCAGCGATGTCTGCGGCCGTGGCTTCGAACTTTTCACGGACGATATCAGCGTTTAACGGCTCATCAGCGTTCGGCCCGAAGAGTTTCGGAAAATGCTTGGGTTGGATTTTGCCCAACATGACGTTGCAATCGGTGACCGCCAGCGGCCCGCTGCGGCGATAACATGCGGGGCCCGGGTTGGCACCGGCGGAATCGGGGCCGACCCGGTAGCGCGCGCCGTCAAAGTGCAGGATTGAACCGCCGCCCGCGGCGACAGTGTGAATATGCATCATCGGCGCGCGCATGCGAATACCGGCGACGACGGTCTCAAGCGCGCGCTCATATTCACCGTCGTAATGCGACACGTCCGTTGATGTGCCGCCCATGTCGAACCCGATGACTTTTTCATAACCCGCCATGGCGGCTGTCTGCACCATGCCGACAACGCCGCCGGCGGGGCCGGAAAGAATGGCATCTTTACCTTGAAATAAATTGGCATCGGTGAGGCCACCGTTCGACTGCATGAACATCAGGCGTGTGCCTTCCAGGGAATCAGAATCCAATTCCGACGCGACCTGTTCCACGTAACGGCGAAGAATGGGTGATAAATAAGCATCGACGACGGTGGTGTCACCGCGCGACACGATTTTCATTAGCGGACTGACATCATGTGACGCGGAGACTTGCGTAAAGCCGATTTCACGGGCCAAAGCGGCAACCCATTGTTCGTGGCCGGGGTAGCGGTAGCCGTGCATGAAGACGATAGCGGCGGAACGAAAGCCGTTATCAAAAGCGGCTTGCAGGGCTGTACGGACGTTTTCTTCATCCAAAGGGGTCAGGACTTCACCGTGTGCGTCGATCCGCTCATCAACTTCAATGACCTGCTCATAAAGCATTTCCGGCAGGACGATATGACGGTCAAACAGCCGCGGCCGGTTTTGGTAGCCAATCCTTAACACATCGGCGAAACCACGTGTGGTGACGAAAACCGTGCGGTCGCCTTTGCGCTCCAAAAGGGCATTGGTGGCGACCGTGGTGCCCATCTTGACGACGGATACGGCGCCGTTGGGGATGGTGTCGCCGGGCTCAATGCCCAGAATGTCGCGAATGCCCTGCACCGCGGCGTCTTTGTAGCGCTCGGGATTTTCCGACAATAGCTTGTGGGTCAGCAACTGTCCGTCCGGTGCTTTGGCGACCAGATCGGTGAAAGTGCCGCCACGATCGACCCAAAATTGCCAACCGGCCTGCTCGTTCTGATTGTCGCCGATCATCGCCGCGCTCCCAAGTGACTGGTTTTTTAATTTCCTTATTATTATAATTTACCGATAAAATGTCAATAAATTATTGTTTAATGTTTTAAAACTATTTAGACTCTCATCGTGCCCAATGATTGCTAGTCGGGAGAGAGATTATGGCAGCGAAGATTGGCCCTATCGTGTCGTCCGACCATCTGGTTAACGAAGATGCCGCGGAACTCAGTGAATTTGAGTTCGGTTTGACTCTTGCAAACAACGCATT
Source organism: Rhodospirillaceae bacterium (assembly GCA_018665815.1). Lineage (GTDB taxonomy): Bacteria > Pseudomonadota > Alphaproteobacteria > Rhodospirillales > Casp-alpha2 > UBA3470. The sequence continues at coordinate 960 of JABJBP010000151.1, read as the reverse complement.
TCAGCGCTGGATCGTCAGATGCGCGGCAGCCGCCGGCTATCCGGATCTTGGCGCAGTGGACGTTCTTGTTCTGCGCACTGTCAATCACCGTGCGCGGGCGAAGAAGCTGGCGGACATCTGTCTGGTGCTGAACATCGAAGACACGCATGTGGTCAATTATGCTTTGAAGAAATTGACCAAGCTTGGCCTAGTGACCAGCAAGAAGGCCGGCAAAGAGAACATGTTTTCGACCACGAAAAAGGGTAGGGAGGCTTGCCAGAAATATCGTGAAATCCGGGATGAATGTTTGGTCAAATCATTGGGCGTCTTCAACGACGAAGGTGAGCAGATTGGCGAATTGGCCGGCCTTCTCCGCGCTCTATCCGGTCAATATGATCAAGCCGCGCGTGTTGCGACTTCGCTGTAGGCCGGACCAGTGCATAAAAAAATGAAGTCCGAATTCGGACCTCGAAGGGGAATGATAGAACGACATGGCGATGGAGAGTGTCGATTATCGGAGCGCGTAAGGTCTAAAACGGATCATTTCAGCCGGGCGCGACCGGCGACGGAAGCCGGCGGCGCGGGCGACATGAGCGATTAGGGTGCGCGAGTAGGTCACAATGAACTCCACAATCAAAATTCACAAAGAACATACCGCATTAGGCCCGTCAGGTAAACAAGATATCGCTACATGCTTCTATGCAGGCACAACATATTGTGTGCATTTGCAAAAAGGCTGGCGGTCCAACGGAAGGCGGTTTAGAACCTGAAACCCACAGGCACAGGGAGTTTCAGGCATGACGGGCGGCAATAAGGTTCTCGCGTTTTTCGACGAATGGGTGGATCCCGCTGGCCCCGAAATGGTTGCTGCCATTCCCGGTGTCGATGTCGTTCGCATGGACGCCACCCAGCCCTTTGAGGAAAATTGGCCGGTTCTCGAAGCCGCGCACGGCTATCAGTTGCGCCCGAGCACTGAAACCC
>JABJBP010000150.1 GCA_018665815.1 Rhodospirillaceae bacterium | reverse complement strand
TCAACCCATGATCACGGGACTGGCCGAGGTTCTGGTCGGATTTCGCCGCGACGCCGAAGCCGGCGCGGTTGTCGTCCTGGGTATCGGTGGCGTGTTGGCAGAAATATACGGCGACGCTGCGGTCCGCCCGGCACCCGTGGATCGGTCAGGCGCTGGCGACATGATCAATGAGGTCCGGGGGCTCGCGCCAATCAGGGGCTACCGGAACATGCCGTTGGGTGATTTGGACGCGCTGGCTGAAGCCATTGTTTGCGTCTCGAATTTGGCACACCTCAAGGATCGGGTGGTTTTGGAGGCAGAGATCAACCCACTATGCGTCGGTCGGGATGGTGAAGGCGTTGTTGCAGTGGACGCGCTTGTCCGCCTTGACGCATAATGGCTGAGCCCGCGTAGGGCAGGGAGATCATTCAACAATGAAGCGCGCCGTTCTCGTCATATGTGACGGGCTCAGGGCGGATATGGTGCGGCCTCAGTGGACGCCCCATCTTTGCCGCCTGGGGGCCAGGTCGCGAATATTCAACCGCCACCGGGGCGTGTTCCCGTCGACCACGCGCACCACGTCGGCGTCCATCGCCACCGGGTGCCTGCCGGCGCGCCATGGCCTGGAAGGCAACGCCGTGGCGCTTGATGAGGGCAATGGCTTGATACCACTTTCCGTCGGCGCGCCGGATTTTCGCGACCGATTGCGCGCGGCGACGGGCAAAACGTTGCGTGAGCCGACACTGGCCGAGCGGCTGGTCGATCACGGCGGCAGCATCGTGTTTTCAAACGTCTCGCCGGGCGCGGCGTTTTTTCAAGACCCTGATGGGTATGGCTATGTCTATCACCGTGCCGGATCGTTTGGCCCTGGATTAGCGCCGATTGATGGTTCGGAAAGCCTAAAAGCGACCCATGGCGCCGCTGGTGATACGGCGATGACCGAACGGTTCTGCGATGAAGTCTTGCGCCAACGCAAACCGGCACTGGCAGTGCTATGGCAATGTGAGCCGGACCATTCGCAGCATGCATTTCCGTTGGGTTCGCCGGCGCATCTGGATGCCATGGCTGCGGCTGATAGGAATGCACAGTCCGTTGCCGATACGGTCGACGCGTTGAACGCCGATGGCGAGAATATTTTGTTGATTATGGCGTCCGATCACGGCCATCAAACGGTTGATGGCATCGTCGATCTTGATGCGTTGCTGATGGAGGCGGGCTTCAAAGCAGGTCCCGACTCGACCGATTGCGTCGTGACGTCGCAAGGCTTCAGCGCATTTATTTACCTGGACGCCGACCATCGCGGTCGGGCCGATGAAATCGCCACTTGGCTGGAAAGTGTCGATGGCGTCGGCAACGTGCATGTGGGTAACGGCCTAACCGCCGTTGGTCAGCGCCCCGGCGGCGCTTTGGCCATCGCCGTCGATGCCGAAAACAGCGATGCCAAAAACGCTTATGGAATTCCGGGTTTGAGTACCGCTTTTGCCAACCGCTTCAGCATGACCTTGAAAGACGGCCACGGCGACCACGGCGGCTTGGGGCGCTATGAACAAAGCCCGTTTTTGATTGTCCGAGACGGTGGTTTTGCGGCGGGTTCAATGTGTGACGTTGAGAGTTCCGCAGTTGATATTGCGCCGACGGTTCTTGCCCATTTCGATTTGCCCACGGGCGGCATGGATGGCCGTCCGCTGGAGCGGGAATGACCGACGCCGCGCCGCCGTCCAAGGGAGCCGGCGCCAATCCCTGGTTGACCAGATTGCCGATCCTTGTCGGCGCGCACACGGTCGGTACGGCGAACGTTGTCTCCGTCCTTGCCATGGCCCCGGTGATCAGCGCCGAGTTGGATCTGAGCGCCACGCAGTTTGGCCTGTTCGTGACCGCGTACTACGGCGCGCAGGCCATCGGCTCGTTGCCCGCCGGCGCCATGACCGACCGCTACGGCGTCGGGCGTTCGTTGTTCATAGGCCATATCATTATGGCGGCATCGGCGGTGGTGATCAGCCTTGTCGGTAGTTACGCGGCCTGTCTGGCGGCGATGTTCTTGATGGGTATTGGCTATTCCATGAACAATCCATCGACGGCACGTGGTGTCTTCGATTGGTTCCCATCCAAGCGCCGCGGCATGGCTATGGGGATCAAGCAAGTGGGTGTGCCCCTGGGAGGGATCATCGCAGCCGGAAATGGCGCGCTGGTGACCCTTGTTCATTGGCAGACCATCATGTTCTGGATCAGCGCGCTGATCGCTATGAACGGGCTGTTCTGCCTGTATCTTGTTCGGTTTCATCGGCCGGTACCGCCAGCCGAGCGCAAAAACCCGATGGCCCATATTGGGGAAGTCCTGCGGAGCCGCAACAACCACTGTTTTTCCTTTGCCAACGGATTATTGAACATCGGCCAGACGAATTTCTTTGGGTTTCTGACGTTGTTCCTCACCGAGGCGGCACGGGCCAGTCAGCCTATCGCCGGGCTCGCCATGGGCATTGCGCAGACCGCCAGTTTCTTCGCCCGTATCGGCTGGGGGGCATTGAGTGACAAGTTCGTCGGCCGGCGCAAAGTGCTGAACAATTGGATTTGCGGTGTCGCTGTCGTGTTTTTGGCGGGCATGGCCTTGGTGGGGCCTGGCTGGGGACTATGGTTTGGCATGGCCCTTGTGTTGGCCTTGGGGATCACCATTGCATCATTCGCGCCGGTCAGCCAAGCCATCGCGGTCGAAATGGTCGAGCCCCGGTTGGCGGCATCGTCGATGGGTTATTCCATGTCCGCAATCCACGTCGGCGGGATGATTGGCCCGGTGATCTTCGGTTTCGCCGTTGACCATTGGGGCGGCTATGAAAGCGCCTGGCTGGTCACCGCCGCCCTGGTCGCCATCGGTGTTGCCATGCTGGTGTTCTGGTTTCGCGAAGGGCCACCCCGGGAATGAATAGCGAAATCAGTCCAGGGTCCACGGACGCGACGGCAAACCCCTGGCGGACCCAGATCACTTTGCTGACGCTGGCGCATGTGGTCGGCACTATCGGCTATCTCTCGGTGATGACCATGGCGCCGGTCATCCGTGGCGAACTTGGGCTCAATGCAACCCAGGTTGGCTCGCTCATGTCGGCCTATTATCTAGGGCTGACAATTGGCGCAATTCCTGGTGGCGTGTTGGTTGATCGGCTGGGCGTCGGCACGTCGTTGGTGGCAGCGACGGCCATGCTGGCCGCCGGGGCGGCGATCTTCGCCAGTGCGGGCAGTTATCCGCCAGCCGTCACGGCAACGCTGGTCATGGGGCTTGGGTATTCGCTGGTCAATCCCGCGACAGCCAAGGGCGTACTGGAATGGTTCAAGCCCGAGCATCGGGCTACCGCCATGGGGGTCAAGCAAATGGGTGTGCCTATCGGCGGCCTGGTGGCGTCGGCTTTCGGCGCGATTGTGGTGTTCATGCCATGGCGCAATGTGATGTGGATCACTGCCGCACTCACGATTATCGTTGGCCTGTTCTGGTGGCGTCGCCAAGTGCGGCCCAAGGCCGTGCGCGGCGGGCTAGGCGCGGTGCTTATTGATCTTCGTGCCGTCTACACCAACCGCCGCCTGGGCATTATGAACCTAGCCAGTGTGACTTTTAACTTCGGCCAGCAGAGCTTTTCCACTTATCTGACCTTGTTCCTGCGTGACGTGGCCGGCGCCAGCCAGCCGTTCGCGGCCCTATGCATGGGCTTGGCGCAGGTGTCGGGCGCTACGGGCCGGGTGTTCTGGGCGTTCGTCAGCGACCGCTTCACCGGCGGGCGACGCAAGGGCATCATGGTCGGTACCGCCGGGACCGCGGCTCTGGCAATGGCGTTAGCCGCCGCTGTCGATGCATCATGGCCAGAAATCTATCTGGCCCTTCTGGCGTTGCTGCTGGGCGGCACGGTGCTGGCCTATGCGGCATTGTTGCACACGATCTGCGCCGAGACCGTGGCGCCGAAACTGGCCGGCGCGGCGATTGGATCGAACTTATTTGCAACGTCCATCGGCGGCACCATCGGCCCCATCGTGTTCGGCGCCACTGTCGATGCCACCGGCAGCTATACGCCGGCGTGGCTGGTCACTGCCGGCGTACTAGCGGCGGGTGTAATTTTGTTCGCGGTTCAATTTCGGGAAGTCCGCACAGATTAAACGGCGCCGAGCGAGCCGGAGTATTAGTCCGCGCCGAGAGTATCGGCGACATTGCCTGGATTGAGGACGGTGACTTTCTGGATTGTGCGGTCCTCGACGTATTCATTTCCGACCTCGAAGAACTTTTTGTAGTGCGGCTGTTCGCGATGGACATCCAGTGACGCGGCTTCCGTGTAGATTTCATAGAAATGAAATGTGTCTGGGTCGTCTTCGGACTGCAGAACGTGGAATTGGTGGCATTCATCCTCATCGCGAACGGCTGCCGTTGCGTTCTCCAAGATGATTGGTTTGAAGGCCTCGGCCGAACCGGGTTTTAGCTTGATGGTCACGAAGATGGCAAAGCGGGTCATGGGTATCTCCTTCGATTTGGTGATCTACAGGTTGAATTTAAGACGGTGGTATCAGGACGATTTTGCCGGTGTGCTTTTTCTCCAAAAATAAATCTTGGGCGTCGGCGATCTCAGCTAGCGGAAAAGTTTTGGCGACCAGCGGTTTGATCTCGCCGGCCTCAATATAAGTGACAAGGTTCGCAAACACGCCCGGGTCAAGAACCGTGCCGCCGTAAAAACTCAGATCCTTGAGATACAGCTTGCGGACATCCAGCACCACCAACGGCCCGGCAATGGCACCGGCGGTGGCATACCGTCCACCGCGCTTGAGTACGTCTATTAAATCGGGCCAGTCCGTGCCGACAACCAGATCAATGACCACATCAATGCTTTGCAAGCCCAACGCTTCGGCCAGCTGGCTGCCGCGCGGAATCACGCTGTCGGCGCCCAGATTAAACACTGCATGACTTTTCGATGCGCCGGCAACGGCGGTCACCCGTGCGCCGCGCCGCCTGGCCAATTGCACCGCCGCCGAACCGACACCACCGGACGCGCCTGTCACCAATACTTTCTCGCCGGCTTTCACGCCGGCCCTGGTCAACATGTTCTCGGCCGTCGAATAGGAACAGGGAAACGATGCCAACTCGGCGTCGTTCAAGGGGCTGTCGATTTTGTGCGCATAGATTTCCGGCACGCAGACAAACTGCGCGAACCCGCCGTCCAATTCTGAGCCGAAGTAGTGCACGTCGAAGCGGTCGGTCACACCCGGCTTGGGCATGCAGGGCTCAACCAAAATGCGTTCGCCAATCCGTTCTGCATCAATGCTACTGCCCACCGCAACAATCTCTCCGCAAACATCGGCGCCTTGGATGCGCGGGAATGCCATGGCCTGGCCGGCCCAGGTCTCGCCCGTGTGCTCGACATCACCGCCATCGTCGCCATACCAGCCGGTGCGTGTGTTGATGTCCGTGTTGTTGATGGCACACGCCCCGACACGGACTAGAACCTCGCCCTCAGCCGGGGTTGGAACCGCGAGGTCGTCGCGGTAGCGTAACTGATCGAGATCGCCGTGACCTTCAAGCAAAACGCCGGACATGGTTTTCGGAATAGTCATGGTCGTTCCTTTTAGCGGGATTTGCCCTCTCTCAGAAAGCCCCTTAATGTGTGCCGCCGTTTCCAGGAGGACCAGCACATGAGTGAAGAGCGCACCATTATCCGCACCGCGGACATCTGTGACGACTATGAATTTGAGATCCGGGTCTGCGAATTGCAGTTTAATGATTATGCCGGGCGCGAAGATTTCCACGGTGAGGTCGTGACATTTTCGGCCTATGAATCGAACAAGGGTATCCTTGATGTCATCCGTGAGGGCGGCAAGGGCCGTGTGCTGATCGTTGACGGGCGGGGCTCGTCCAGGCGGGCGCTTTGTGGCGGCAATATCGCCGCCGAAGCCCAAGAGCAGGGTTGGGAAGGCTTAATCTTCCATGGCGCCATCCGCGATAGCCACGAATTCACGGAGTTGGATTTCGGCGTTAAGTCGACCCACGTCACCGCCATGCGGCCGTTCCGGGGCGAAGACAAGGGGCATACGAACGTCGTCTTGAATATCGGCGGGATCACCATCAAACCGGGCGAGTATTGTTACGCCGACCGCGATTGCGTGATCATCCTTGATAAACCGGTCCACAGGTGAGGCGCATATGAGTATCGATTCGACCGGCGATTTCCACGAGTTCGAGGCACTGCACGAATTCGCCAAGACGGCGAAGCAGAAGCTTTCGGTGAATACTTGGGACTACCTGATGGGCGGTGCTGACACGGAGACGACCTTAAAGCGCAACCGCCAAGCCCTCGACATGATCGGGTTCCGTCCGCGCGTCCTCAACGATGTCGAGGACATCAATTGCGGCGCCCGGTTCCTGGGTCAAGATCTGCGCTTGCCCGTTGTATTGGCGCCGATCGGCTCGCTGCAGGATTTTGTTGAAACCGGCGCTCTGGAGCCGACCTTGGCGGCTGCCGATTTCGGCTGCCTGCACATGCTGAGCTCGCGCTCCGATCCGGGGCTCGAAGCCGTTGCCGACGCGGTCGATTATCCGAAAATTTTTCAGCTTTATGTCCGCGGCGACACCGATTGGGTCGACGACCACATCAGCCGCGCCATCGACAAAGGCTATATCGGTTTCGCGTTTACGGTTGATCTTGATTACTACGGGCGGCGCGAACGCGATTTAGCGAAGCGCTACCGGACCACGTCGCGTCAGACGGCGTCCGCCATCGAATGGCAGTACCGGTTTAGTTGGAAAGATATCGAACGGATTCGTTCAAAGTTCGACATTCCGTTGATCCTCAAAGGGATTGCCACGGCCGAGGATGCGCAGATGGCCGTTGAGCACGGCATCGATGTGATTTATGCGTCGAACCACGGCGGGCGCCAATTGGATCATGGTCGCGGCGGCATCGATACGCTGCCGGAAATCGTCGATGCCGCCGGCGACAATGCCGACGTCATGATCGACGGTGGGTTCATGCGGGGTGGCGATATCGTCAAAGCCATGGCGCTGGGTGCCGACGCGGTTGGCCTGGGCCGGTTGCAGGGGTTGGCGCTGGGTGCCGGTGGACGGGCGGCCGTGGTTCGGATGCTGGAAATTCTGGAGATCGAAATCCGCATCTGCATGGGCTTGTTGGGCGTCACGTCATACGACGAGTTGACCGTCGACCATCTGCATCAAGTGCCGGCCGTCGAATTGCCACATCCACTGAGCGCGTTCCCGTTGTTGTATGAGGATTATTTGAACGAAGAGTGAGACTAACCCTCGCTTTCAATCCTCGACCTTGCCGTCGCGCAACAATTTGTAGACCAGGGTGAAGTCCGACCCTGGGAGGGTTTCGTTGGTTTCGTCCCAGATGTCGGCAATCACCTGGCCGACGCGGGTCGGCGTGCCGGCGGCCTGGGCGTTTTCCAGGAACAGTTTGATATCCTTGGTCAACAGCGCCGTGGCGAACCCTGCATCAAATGTTTCGGTGAGTATTCGGTTCGGAAATTTCTCCAAGGTTGCGGTGTTTTGACCCGTCGAGACATTGACCACGTCGAGCATAGTTTTCATATCGACGCCCTGCGAAAGGCCGTAAAGCATGGCTTCCGTTGAGGCCAGCATTGCAGTGCCGGAGAGGAAGTTATTGAGAATTTTGACCGCCTGGCCCTGACCGGGTTCGTCACCAACATGAAATGGATTTTTGGCGAAACCCATGAGAACATTATGATGGGCATCGACGACATCTTTCGGCCCGGCCAGCATGACCGTGATGGTGCCGGCCCTGGCGCCGGCCTGGCCGCCACTGACCGGCGCATCGATATAGATCAGTCCCGCCGCCCGGCAACGCGCGTCTGCTTCGCGGGCCGCTGCCGGCCCGATGGTAGACAAATCAATGATGACGCCGGCGCGGCGGTCCGCACACGCGATAATCTCATCAATAACGGACAGCGAAATGTTGCCGTCGGGCACCGACAGAAACACTGTGTCCGCAGCTTGCGCGACGCCGGGCGTATCAGCCGCCAATTTCGCGGCCTCAGGGGCCAATCCCTGAGTGCCGGCTTTATCAAAGACCGTCAGCGCAAAGCCGTTGGCAGCGATGTTGCCGGCCATCGGGCCGCCCATTTGGCCGAGCCCGATAAATCCATACTCTTCCGGCTTCATGATTTGTCGCTGTCCATATTCGAGGGATCAATGTCCATATCGGCCAAGACCTCGCGGGCGTTGCGATAGGCTTCGATACCCGCTGGAATGCCGCAGTAGACGGAAATCTGGATCAGAATTTCACGCAGTTCATCGAGTGTCAGTCCATTGTTGATGGCGCCCCGGAAATGCAATTTGAATTCCTGTGATTTCGCCAATCCGGCAAGCATGCCCAAATTGAGAATGCTGCGCGCGCGCTTGTTGAGGACACCACGCCCCCAGGTGCCGCCCCAGCAATATTCGGTGACCATTTCTTGGAAATCTCGGTTGAAATCATCCGCGCCCGCCAGCGCCTTTTCTACGTATTCAGGGCCGAGGACCTCGGTGCGGCACTTGAGGCCGGCTTGGTATTGGTCGCTTGCCATGTCGAATTTCTCCCTGTGAACTCAAAATAACTAATATTCGACGTTTCAACGGGCGAATTCCAGTCCACCCGAATGACGCGGAACTCTGGGATTCCTAGCGCTTTATCAAACGTATTGAAAGCCACGGGCATTTCATCAAACGAAATTATCAGTCAGCCCAGATTTAATCACAAAAACGCTTGCGAAAATGCCATCGGTAACCATTTGACAAGGCACAACCCGAACACTACGGTTTCGGAAATGCGTTCGAATAATGCTCGAAAAATCGGGCGAAGCGCGAAAGGGAGGACCATTGGCGACTCTGTTAGAGATCGACAATCTTAAAACGCAATTTTTTACGTCCGCAGGCGTTGTGAAAGCAGTGGACGGCGTTTCTTACACGGTGGATGAAGGTGAGACGGTCGCGGTAGTCGGTGAATCCGGCTGCGGTAAATCCGTTACCGCCATGTCTATCTTGAGATTAATCCCCTGGCCGCCAGGCAAGATCGTCGACGGAGAAATCCGTTTTGACGGCAAGAACCTGTTGGATCTTGAAGAAGAAGAGATGCGCAATGTCCGTGGCAAGGACATTTCTATCATCTTCCAAGAACCGATGACGTCTTTGAATCCGGTTTTGACCATCGGGTTACAATTGACTGAGACGATGCTCGCGCACACCGATATCTCGGAGGCGGACGCCCATAAGCGGGCCGTTGAGTTGCTGGGGATGGTTGGTATTTCCGAGCCCGAACGGCGCTTAGTCCAGTTTCCGCACCATCTTTCCGGCGGCATGCGCCAACGCGTGATGATCGCCATGGCGCTGAGTTGCGAGCCGAAGCTGATTATCGCCGACGAGCCGACGACAGCGCTGGACGTGACTATCCAGGCGCAGATTCTTGAATTGATGAAAAACCTGACCCGCGATCTGGGCGTTGCGATGATTGTCATCACCCATAATCTGGGGGTGGTCGCGCGCTATGCGGACCGTGTTAACGTCATGTATGCGGGCAAAATTATCGAAAGCGGCACCGCTGCCGATATCTACTATCGGCCCCATCATCCCTATACGCTGGCGCTTCTGAAGTCCGTGCCGCGCATGGATCAGCAGCGCCAAGCGAAGCTTGACCCGGTTGAAGGACAGCCGCCGGATTTGACCATGCTGGATGACGGATGCGCCTTCCGGCCGCGTTGCCGGTTCGCCACCGACGAATGCGCGACAGGCTTCCCATCTTTGGATGAGGTTGCGGACGGCCATACGACCGCGTGTTTCCATAAAGAAAAAGTAGGTGCGACCATGAAGGAGGCGTCATGAACGCGCCCAACGACGCGGCACTCCGCGACGACGCCCAGTTCCGCGGCAAGCCGACAGACGAAGTCCTGATCGACGTCAAGGGCCTGAAGATGCACTTCCCGGTGACGGAAGGTGTTTTCGTTCAGCGCGTCATCGCCCACGTCAAGGCCGTGGACGGCATCGATTTTAAGATTATGAAGGGGGAAACCCTGGGGTTGGTCGGCGAGTCCGGTTGCGGCAAGACGACGACCGGGCGCTGCATTCTGAAGCTGGAAGACCCCACCGCCGGTGAAATCATCTACCGCGGCCAGGATCTGATGCCTTTGGACGGCAATGAAATGATCGACATCCGCAAGAAGATCCAGGTGATCTTCCAGGATCCGTTCAGTTCATTGAACCCGCGCATGAAGATCGGGGATATCATTTCCGAACCGATGCGCGTCCACAATATTATTCCCGACGAGGGCGACCGCCAGAAACGGGTTGTCGAATTGTTGACGACTTGTGGCCTTAAAGCCAATTTCGCCGACCGCTATCCGCATGAGATGTCGGGCGGCCAGCGCCAACGTGTCGGTATTGCCCGAGCCTTGGCGATGGACCCGGAATTCATCATTTGCGATGAGGCGGTTTCGGCATTGGATGTGTCGATCCAGGCGCAAGTGGTTAATCTGCTGGAAGACTTGCGCGAGCAACTGGGCCTGACCTATTTGTTTATCTCGCACGACTTAAGCGTTGTCCGGCATATTTCACACCGCGTTGCAGTGATGTATCTCGGCCATATGGTCGAGCTGGCCGATTGTGACGAATTGTTCGACACCCCCCTACATCCTTATACGCGTGCACTGCTCGAAGCGGTGCCGATCCCTGATCCTGATTTGGAAAACAGCCGGGGTCATAAGATCATCAAGGGCGAAATTCCGAGCCCTATCAATCCGCCGTCCGGATGCGTGTTTCATCCGCGTTGCCCGATGGCCGTTGATAGTTGTTCTAAAGAGTTTCCCGAATTTCGGGAAGTAAAGCCGGGCCACTGGGTGGCCTGCACAGAGGTGTGATCAGCCCCACTGTTGGGGCGGCGCATACGAAAACGGAGCTGGAAGGCTCCGAATTTCACTGGGAAGGAGACTACAATGACTAACCTGACCACTAAACTGGCGTTGGCCACCCTTATTGGGGCCGGTCTCGTCGTTGGCGGTACGGTTGAGGCGGCACCCAAAAAGGGTGGCATTCTCAACTACGTCGTCGGCTCGAAGATCCCGTCTTATGACGGGCATAAGGAAACGACGTTCGGCATGATCCACCCGATCCGGCCGTACTACTCAACCCTCATTCGCGTGAATCCGGACAATCCGGCCTCACCGACAGACTTCGTTTGCGACGTCTGCGTGGGCGACGTGCCGAAGGGTGAAGAAGGTGGCACCAAGTTCACCTTCAAAATCCGCAAGGACGTTGAGTTCCATGACGGCACGCCGATGACGGCACAAGACGTCAAAGCCACCATGGACAAGATCATTTTCCCGCCGAAGGGTATTCCCAGCGCGCGGAAAGCGTTCTTTAAGGCCGTTGCGTCAATCACGGCACCGGATGATGAAACTGTCATCTTCAAGCTGGCGTTCCCGACGGGTACGTTCATTCCGGCGCTCGCCTTGCCGTTCAACTTCATCTACTCGAAGAAGGATTTGGACACGCACGGTTACACATGGCACCAGAAAAACGTTAATGGCACCGGTGCTTTCAAGTTCGTGCAGCACCAAAAAGGTTCCTTCGTTGAAGGTGTCCGTAATGCCAGCTACCACCATAAAGGCAAGCCTTACCTGGATGGCATTAAAGCCATTTCAGCGCCGAAACTCGCCGTTCGCGTGCAAGCCATTCGTGGTGACCGCGCATCCATCGAGTTCCGTGGGTTCCCGCCGAAGCACCGTGACGATCTCGTCAAGGCGCTGGGCAACAAGATCACGGTCCAGGAAAGTGACTGGAACTGTGTCTTGATGTTCGCACCGAACCACAAGGTTAAGCCTTTCGATGATCCTCGCGTCCGTCGTGCGCTGACGTATGCCGTTGATCGTCATGGCGGATCCAAATACCTCAGCCGTATCGCCATCGTGAAAACCGTTGGCGGTATCGTTTTCCCGAACCATCCGTTCGCGGCGAACGAAGCTGAACTGAGCAAGCTGGCCGGTTACTCTAAAGACATCGGTGCCAGCCGCGCCGAAGCCAAAAAATTGTTGGCTGCTGCGGGCGTCCCGAACTTGAAGTTCGTGCTCAACAACCGCGGCGTCGACCAGCCTTATAAGGTTGTCGGCACCTGGTTGATCGACCAATGGAAGAAAGTCGGTATGAAGGTGACGCAGCGCGTGCAGCCTTCACCGCCGTTCTATGCGACGCTTCGTAAAAAGAAAGATTTCGATGTTTCCATCGATTTCAACTGTCAGTCGGTTATTAACCCGATTGCCGATATTACGAAGTTCCTGACGACGGCCGGCAACAACTACTCCGCCGGTGGCGACGCGAAAGCCGATGCCATCTACGAGAAGCTGCTGCGCTCCGCCGATCCGAAGGAGCAACGCGCGATGATCCGTCAGTACGAAAAACGGGTGATCGACGACGCGATGGTCGCGGCCATTACGTTGTGGTGGTACAAGATCAACCCGCACCGTTCCTACGTGAAGGGCTGGAAGATCGCACCGAGCCATTACTTGAACCAGCACTTGGATAACATCTGGCTGGACAAGTAACCGACATTGTCGGAATTGGGTACGCCCACCGCTCGGAAATATTCCGGGCGGTGGGTGGCATCCTTAAGCGTTAAGTTTTCAAGGGATTAGGTACTTTTATGTCGAAGTATATTTTGAAGCGAATACTGATGCTGATACCGACGTTGATCGGTGCGGCGATATTTGTTTTTTTCCTATTACGTCTGATCCCTGGTGACGTCTGCGAATTGCGCCTGGCCGGCACCGGTCTTTATGCCGACCCGGCAGAGATATTACTCTGCCAGAAAAACCTCGGCCTGGATCAACCGCTGTTCGTCCAGTTCCTGGATTTCCTCTGGGGTTATGTGATTTTTGATTTGGGCGATTCCATGTGGACGGGCTTTCCCGTTGTCCACGAAATTGCCATTCGCTTTGAGTTGTCCCTGCAGGTCGCAATTATGGCGACCGTCGTTGCCGTTGCCATCGCCATTCCCTTGGGCATCATTTCCGCCGTTAAGCAGAACACTTGGATCGATTATGTCGTCCGCACGTTTTCAATCGCGGGCATCGCCATGCCGTCGTTCTGGCTTGGCATTTTGATTATTCTGGGCCTATTGATCGGCTCGCAGCACTTCTTCGGCGAGCCTTGGATGCCGCCGATTACCTATGTGCCCATTTGGATAGACCCGATGGAGAACTTGGCCCAGTTGATCTGGCCTGCCGTCGCCACGGGATACCGCTATTCCGCCGTTGCCACGCGGATGACACGCTCGGCGCTTTTGGAAGTGCTGCGTGAAGACTATGTGCGGACCGCACGGGCCAAGGGTTTGATTGAGAAGGTAATCATCAACCGGCACGCGTTGAAGAACTCTCTGTTGCCGGTGGTCACCATTATCGCCATTGAATTCGCCTTCTTGATGGGCGGCCTCGTGGTCACCGAACAGGTCTTCAATCTGAACGGATTGGGCAAGTTGTTCGTCGAATCGGTCGAAAATCAAGATTTCAATATGACCCAGCAATTGGTCATGTTGGTGGTCGTGATCTTCGTCTTCACCAATCTTTTCGTTGATATCCTTTATGCGTGGCTCGATCCGCGCATCCGTTACAGCTAAGGACATTTGGTATGGCCACTGCATCTGAAATTCAAGTCGACGACGACTTCGCTGAACTTGCCGAGAAGAAGGCATGGCATCAGGTCGCCATAGATTTGGTTCGCAAGCAGCCATTGGCTGCGGGCGGGTTCGCGATCGTCGTCATGATGGTCTTGATGGCCATTTTCGCCGAGTTCCTGACCTTCTTCCCGCCCGAGGACAACGACCTCGAACACATGCTGGAAGCCCCGAACGACGTATATATATTGGGTGCCGATCAATTCGGCCGCGATCTTCTGACCAGGATCGTTTTCGGCGCGCGGACGGCCCTGTTCGTCGGTTTCACCTGCGCCATTGTCGGCGCGACCTGCGGTATGGTTCTTGGCGTTGCCAGTGCCTACTTCGGCGGCACGTTCGACTTGATTGTCCAGCGCTTGGTTGACGTCATCATGGCGTTCCCGCTGATTATCCTGGCGCTGGCCGTTGTCGCCACATTGGGACCGGGGACGGTTAATGTGATTATCGCTATTACCATTCCGTTCATCCCACAGTGCGCCCGCGTGGTCCGCTCAAACGCTTTGGCTATTCGAGAAATTCCTTATGTGGATGCTGCCCGAGCCCTGGGCTTCAGTGATGCTCGGATCATCCTTCGGCATATGGCACCGAACGTCATGGCGCCGTTCCTGATCATGCTGACTTCATTTCTGGGTCAGGCGATCTTGTTGGAAGCCTCATTGAGTTATCTGGGCATGGGTGTCCAGGAGCCGACACCGGCGTGGGGTTTGATGCTGCAGGGTGGTGCCGAGGAATTTGCCGAGTCCGCCCCTTGGGTCGCCATTTGGCCCGGCGTGGCTATCAGCTTGGCAGTGTTTGGATTTAACCTGTTTGGCGATGGCGTTCGCGACACGCTCGATCCGAAGCTGCGCTCGCGCTAAGCATCGCCGAATATAGTTTGTGATGCGGCCCTGGTCCTTGCGACCGGGGTTTCGCATTTATGTATGGTGTGTATTCGAAATCGTCGATGAAATCTGCACCCGAAATTTGTTATAGGTAAGGCCATGTATTTCGACCCCCGGCTCTGGGCTTTTACTGAAGGTGTGCGTGGCCGAATCGCTTACGCGGTCGCCGTCGGCCTATTGGCGACGTGCGTCGGCATCGCGCGGTTGGCCTTGCTGGGCTGGCTGATCGCCAAGGTGTTCAATGGCGCCGGGCTGAGTGAAATCGCTTTGCCGGCATTGATCGTCGCCGCCGCCATGCTGGTGCGTGGTGGCTTGGAATACTGGCGCGCTATGGTCGCGCACGAAACGGCAGCCCGGGTGCAGCGCCATATCCGCAAACTCATATATGCGAAAATCATCGATCTGGGTCCGGCCCATTTTGGCTTGCAACGCACCGGCGATGTGATCGTTTCCATGGTCGATGGGGTTGAGCAGCTGGAAACCTATTTCGGCCGATACCTGCCGCAATTGTTCGTCGCCGCGTTGACACCGGTGATCATTTTCGCTTTTGCGGTATATCTCGATTGGGTCGTGGCTTGCGTGCTGACCGCCTCGGCTCTGTTTACGCTGATCGCGCCGATGGCGTTTCATTCCATCGACCACCGCAACAGTTTGGCACGGTCCAAGTCCTATAAGGCGTTCGCGGCGGATTTTCTCGATTCCATCCAAGGCCTTGGAACCCTGAAGGCGTTCGGACAATCGACGGCGAAGATTGAACAGCTTGCGACCCGCGCGCGCGATTTGTTCCGCACGACCATGTGGGTGCTGGCCACCAACGCAGCCGCCCGCGGGATCACCGACACCGGCATTGCGGTGGGTGCTGCCGCCGCACTGGGGGCCGGCGCGTGGCGAGTAACCCACGGCGAGACAACGCTCGAGGTTTTGGTCATTGTCTTGATGCTGGGCACCGAAGTTTTTCGGCCCCTGCGCGATCTCCGTGCGCTTTTGCATAATGGGATGGTCGGATTGTCGGCGGCACTTGGGATCTATGAAATTCTCGATGCCGAGCCCTTGGTTCCCGACAATGACGCGCCGGGCGATCCGCGTGTCCTGGCACCGACGATCGCCTTCGAAGATGTCGTCTTCCGCTACCCGGCCAGTCCGACCGCCGCCCACGACGGCGTTTCCTTTGCCGTTGATGCCGGTGAAAGAATTGGTGTGGTCGGCCCGAGTGGCTCGGGGAAATCAACGATCCTGAAATTATTGTTGAAGCTTTATGAGCCAAGCACCGGTTCCATCAAGCTTGGTGGCGTCGATTTGGCGGAACTTGATTTCTCCACGCTCCGCAGCCATCTCGCCGTGGTCAGCCAGGACACTTATTTGTTTCACGGCAGCGTTGGGGAAAACCTGCGTTTCGGCAAGCCGGACGCCACGCAAGCCGAGTTGGAACAAGCGGCCCGGCATGCAAACGCCCACGAATTTATCGCCGCCCTGCCGGAAGGCTACGGGACGGTAATCGGCGAGCGCGGCGTCAAGCTGTCGGGTGGCCAGCGCCAGCGCATCGCGATTGCCCGCGCGCTGCTTCGTGACGCACCGGTGTTGGTTCTTGATGAAGCTTTGTCGGCGGTTGATGCGGAAAACGAATGGATTATTCAAGAGGCCCTCGACCGGTTGATGAAGGACCGCACGACATTGATTTTTGCGCATCGTCTTTCCAGCGTTATCGATGCCGACCGGATATTGGTATTGGACGACGGCCGCATTGCCGATACTGGGTCGCACCGTGAATTGATCTCTCGTCCCGGCCCCTATCAGCGTTTGATGGCGGCCCAGGCCCAAGAAGGCGCTAGTACCGGCGCGCCGCCCGTTCTGGTTTCGCGCGAGGTGGATGGCGACGAAGACGCTGAGCTTGGATTTTTTGACGCCGCCGAGGACGCCGAACCGACCGATGCCATCATCCGCGCCGAGGGCATGACATGGTCGCAAGCCTTCCGCGCACTACTGGGTTACGTCAAACCGTGGCGTGGGAAACTCATGCTGACCTTGTTTTTCGGTATCACCCGCGTGTTCGCCTATATCGGCATTGGCGTAGTCGGCGCGCTCGCCGTCGCCGCGGTGAAATCCGGTCAGCCGTATATGAACCATATTATCTGGCTTTGCGCCCTCGCGCCGGTGGCCGGCGTTTTCCATTGGTTGGAGTCTTGGATCGCGCATGACATGGCGTTTCGGATGCTCGCCGAAATGCGTATTGATCTGTTCCGCAAGCTCGACAAATTGGCGCCCGCCTACTTGTTGCGCCGCCGCACCGGGGATCTCGTTGGGATGGCAACCCAGGACGTTGAGACGGTTGAGTATTTTTTCGCCCACACAATCGCACCAACTTTTGTCGCCATTCTGGTGCCGGCCCTCGTCATGGTGTTTTTGGGCTTTACCGGATGGCCCATGGCGCTGGCCCTGCTGCCGTTTTTGGGACTGGTGGCTTTGAGCCCATTCCTGGTTCGCAACCGACTTGATACCCTGGGCTCGAAAACACGCGAAGCGCTGGGTGATTTGAACGCTCATGCCGTCGATACGGTCCAAGGCCTGGCCGAGATTGTGGCCTTTCAGCAGTCCGACCGGCGTGGTCAGGAATTTGATGCCAAAGTCGGCGATTATCTTGAAATCCGCTTGCCGTTCTTCCGCGATCTCACGGTTCAAACCGCATTGCTGGAAACTATTACGGGTCTCGGCGGCTTGGCCGTAGTGGCGACCGGCGCCTCGATGGTTCAGGCCGGCAATCTTGATAGCGGCTTGCTGCCAATGTTGACCTTGTTGGCCATGGCGGCCTTCCTGCCCGTCTCCGAAATTGCGCACATTGGGCGTCAATTGGCGGATACCTTAGGTTCCGCACGCCGCCTCAACGCTGTCGAGAACGAAGTCGTGCCAGTAACCGATGGTCCCGGCGAAGTTGATGGCGAGCACACCGCTGGCGTGCATCTTGATGACGTCAGTTTCACCTACCCCAGCCGTCGTGAACCGGCACTAGATCACGTCAGCCTGAATATCGAAGGCGGCCAAACCATTGCCTTGGTTGGTCCGTCGGGTGCCGGCAAGACGACGCTGGCGCATCTGTTGTTGCGGTTCTGGGATCCGGCGACCGGGCAGATTTCCCTTGATGGCACCGACCTTCGTAATCACCGGTTAGATGAACTGCGCGCGCGGATCGCGCTGGTGGCGCAGGATACCTACCTGTTCAACGACACGCTCCGGGCCAACATCATGTTGGCGCGACCCGACGCCGGCGAAGCCGATCTTAGTGACGCCATAGAGCGTGCGGCGCTCAGGGACTTTGCCGCCAGTCTGCTGGACGGCCTGGAGACGCCGGTTGGCGAGCGTGGCATGCGTCTGTCCGGCGGTCAGCGCCAGCGGGTCGCCATCGCGCGGGCGTTCTTGAAGGATGCGCCGGTGTTGATCCTGGACGAGGCAACGTCGCATCTCGATGCGGTCAGCGAGCAAATGGTCCGTAGTGCCTTGGAGGATCTCATGGCGGAGCGCACGACGGTGGTCATTGCGCACCGCTTATCGACGGTCCGCGACGCCGATCTGATTGTCGCCATGGACCATGGGCGGATCATTGAAAGCGGCCGCCATACCGAGTTACTGGCGCGCGGTGGGCTTTACGCGCACTTGGTGCAGCGCCAGATTTCCGGCGCGGCGGTGGAATAGGGGGCCGGCTTGGCGAAAAAACGTATCGCCCTGATGGGCATGCACCTGGAAAGCAACAGTTTTGCGCCGGTTTCCGCTGAAGCGGCGTTCCGGTCATGCTGCCACCTGGCCGGTCAGGCATTGGCTGACGATCTTGCCCATCCACACCCCAGCGCACCGGCGGAATTGCCGGGATTTCGCGATGAAATGGATGCGATTGGTATTGAGTGGGAATTGGTGCCGATCTTGATCACCGGCGCCGAGCCCGGCGGCCCCGCCGATCACGCGTTTTTTGAAGCCGTTCGTAATGAAATGCAGACGCGGCTTGAAGATGCCATGCCTTTGGACGGGGTGTATTTTTCAGCCCACGGCGCGATGACGACCACTGAGAGTGATGATCCGGATGGCGAGGCGTTTGAGATGGTCCGCCGTGTCGTCGGCCCGGACGTGCCGGTCATCGCGACCCTGGATTTGCATGCCAATATCTCCGAGCGCATGGTCACTGAGACCGACATCTTGGTTTCCTACATCACAAACCCGCACGTTGATCAGCGTGAACGGGCGGCCGAGGCGGCACGGTTGATGTCGGAAATATTTGACGGCATGAAGCCCGAGACGGCGTTTATCCGCCTGCCCATGGTGGCGCCGACGGTGACGCTTCTAAGTGCAAAGGGCCCTTACGCCGATTTGATCAATTACGGTCAATCGATGCTCACCGACGCCATCGCCAATGTCTCTGTCGTTGCTGGCTTTGCCTATGGGAATACGGCCATGAATGGCATTGCGGTCATCGTTACCGCGAGGGGTGACGGGTCGGCGGCGCAAACGCTCGCCCGCGATATCGCTGGGCGCGCATGGGCCAGCCGTGGACAATTCAAAATCAATTTGACGTCACTCACGACCGCGGTGATCCGCGCTCAGGCCAGCGGGAACAATTTGACCCATCCGGCGATAATCATGGCCGATGTTGCCGATAACCCCGGCGGTGGCGGGCGGGGTAATACAACCTATATCCTTGAAGCGTTGATCGAAGCCGGCGTACTTGATTGTTATTACGGGATTTTTCATGATCCGGCATTGGCGGCATCGGCGGCGGTCCAAGGTATCGGCATCACTTTCCGGGCCGTGTTCAATGCGGAGACAGAAAGCACATTTTCCAAGCGGTTTGAAGCCGAGGCGACCGTGGCGGCATTGCACGACGGGCAATGTGTGGGCACGCTTGGGATCTATGCTGATCAAAGCCTCGATCTTGGGCCGACGGCATTGCTCGAGGTCGGCGGCATTAAGATTGTCGTCGTATCAAAGCGCAAACAGTGCGCCGATCCGGTGTTCTTTCAGATGTTCGGGCTGAAAATTGAAGACGCGCGGACCATTGTCGTCAAATCGCGCGGCCATTTCCGCGCCGGGTTCGATCCGTGGTTCCCGTCCGGGCAGGTCATCGAAGTGGACGCGCCCGGCCTAACCTCACCGGTTTTCGATAATTTTGATTTTGATGGCTTCAACCGACCTATCTATCCGCTTGATCCGGATATGGACTGGGATATGCCCAGTTAGCCACCGCCCACGCCGGCGACCGAGCCTTCGGTGCCGAACAGCAGTAGCACGGAATTTGATGTCAGCCCTAGGGTTTCGCGCATGCCCGGATTGGCCAAGATTTGTTTCGCTGCTGCATAACCGGCGGCGCCTGCAGGCCCGGTCCCGATCGCTGTGTCGCGGGCGCCGAGATCAGTTATGGCGGCGAGAATTTCATCGTCCGTGACCGTCGCGATGGCGGTGACGCGGTTTGCCAAGATCGGCCAGGCAATGGCGGAAACCTCCTGGCAGTTCAATGGCCCGACGATGGTTTGCAGATCACCCGTGGCGGGGCTGGGTTTGCCGGCCTGGGCACTGGCAAGCACACAAGCCGCGGCTTCGGGCTCGACGACAATCATGGTTGGATAATCGTCAGGCAGGGTTTCGGCTAGATAGCCGCAAGTCGCCGCGGCAACGCCGCCGACACCGCCTTGGATGATCACATGTGTTGGCCTGGGCGCGTCCAATGCGATCATCTGCTCCAGCGCCTCGGCGGCCATCACCGTATAGCCGGTCATCACGGTCTTTGGGATGTCTTCATAACCCGGCCATGAGGTATCCGAAATCACCACCCAGCCTTCATCGCGCGCTGTTGTCTCGACGTCACGGACGGCATCGTCATAAGTCCCGGAATGGCGAACAACCTTCGCGCCTTCACTTTCTACCGCTTTGGCGCGAGCTTCCAGCGTATCACCCGGCACATAAATCACCGCTTGGCAGCCAAAATGCCGGGCACCGGCGGCGACAGCGCGGCCATGGTTGCCTGATGAGGCGCAGGCGACGGTGATTGGTGCGGTCAGAACCGTATGTTCGCCGCGCGCAAGTTCCCGGATGCTGACTTCATGTCCCAGTTGCTCCGACAGGTGGGCCGATAGTACCCGCGCCACCGCATAGGCGCCGCCCAATGATTTAAACGCGTTGAGGCCGAACCGCGGCCCCTCATCTTTGAAGTAAACGGCGTTAATTCCCCAAGCTTCGGCCTCCGCCGCCATGGTATGCAACGGGGTTGCTTCATAGGCTGGGCAAAGGCTGATGGCATCTCGGGCCTCAGCGGCGCCGGCAAGGCTGATCACGTCGCGTTCGGCGGCGCTGTAGGGGCTGTCGGGCTTTGCCGACGGGTTGGCGAAAAGGCTCATGGCGCGGATTTCCCTTGATGTGGTCTGCGTTGGCTATAAACGCCTTTGTTGGGCGGGACAACCGATCCGGAGACCTGCCCGATGACAGCGCCGAACTGATATTGTATTCTACATGTCGGACAGAGGAGCTTGATATGTTTCGCGGTCTTTTCATCGCCGTCTGCCTAAGTGTCTTTGCGGGCACCGGTGTTGTCAGTGAAGCGCCAAAAGTGTCTTTGGGGACGCCGAAAACCGGCCAGTCCGAGCCCTTCGTTCATCACGACGCGTGTTTCGGTGACCGTTTCGAGAGCGACAAGGAGCTAAATGAGGGCAATGCGATTTCCGATAAGGAAATTCTTGATCTTCTCAACGCCATGACCCAGCCCGGGGTCTGATCTCAAACAATCAACACCAGGAAAACTTATGACGACATCATCCGCCAGACCGTTCCGAACCATGCTGTTTGCTCCGGGCAATCACCCAAGACGCGTCGAAAAAGCCCTGACGCTGGCCGCAGACGCGGTCATTTTGGATTTGGAAGATGCCGTTGCCGTCGCCGAAAAAATCGCGACCCGCGAAACCGTGGTCGCGGCGCTGCAGGGCGCGCGAACGGGCTTGGGGTATGTGCGGATCAACGCCTATGACACGGAATTTTGTTTCGGCGATTTGCTGGTTGTCGTGGCAGCCGGTGTCGACGGCATCATCGCGCCGAAAATCGAGACCGCGGCACAATTACAAGCCGTTGATTGGATGATTGCCCAGTTAGAGCGAGAGAAAGATTTACCAGCCAGCGGTATTGATTTGATCCCGATCATTGAGACCGGCCGGGGCGTCGCTAATGTCCGCGAGATCGCGGCGTGTGAGACACGTATTCAGCGTCTGTCTTTCGGTGCCGGCGATTACACCAAGGATATGGGTATGCGTTGGACCCGAGGCGAAGCCGAGATCGCCCAGGCCCGCGCCGAGATCGCGCTGGCCAGCCGCGCCGCAGGGTTGGAGCCGCCTATCGATACGGTCTGGATCCACATCAAGGAAACGGAAGGCTGCGTGGCCTCGGCTGAAGCCGTCCGCGATATGGGCTATCAGGGCAAGCTGTGTATCCACCCTGATCAGGTTGATCCGGTCAACGCCGTGTTCACGCCAACAGCCGAAGATGTCACCTTCGCCGAAACCGTCGTCACCGCCTTCACCGAAGCCGAGGCCAACGGCCTGGCTTCCATTCAGGTCGATGGTTATTTTGTTGATTACCCGATCGTCGATCAGGCGCAGCGTACGTTGGACTTGATGGCGCGGATTGAGGCGAAAACCTAATCCGGTTCCCTTAGCGGATTAATCGCAGTAGGCTTCCAGGGAATATCAGGGGTCACCACGGAACCGCCTATGACGAAGCCCATTCTCGGCTTTCTTCGGTTGCTGCGCCAGCCGTTTCCCGATTTAGTGAATGTCATCGCCGGATTGGCTTGCGTCATTGTGGGTCTCGCGTTGTTCGTTCAAGGCCTGGAAATGGGCCTGTTTCCCATCGGTGAAGCCATGGCCCAGGCGATGGCGCGCAAGGGCAGCTTGGCGATCTTGTTGGCCTTTGCCTTCGCGCTCGGTTTCGGCACAACGGTCGCCGGCGAGGCCGGGGCTATCGTTAATGAGGTTGAAGCGCAGGATTCCTATGCCTTTTGGCTCAGGATGACCGTGGCCCTGTCGGTCGGTGCGGCGCTGGTTCTGGGCGTGTTCCGCATTCTGGTCGGCTGGCCGATCCAGTATTTCATCATCGGTGGTTATCTTCTGGTCATCATCATTACCGGTTTCGCGCCGCCGGAAATCGTTGGTATTGTGTTTCACGCCCGATAGTTTCCCGGTCTTCGATGTGTTCCATCAAAACCGCTACGTGATCGCCGATTCCAATCATGGTTTCAAGATGCTGGGTGTCGGCAAATTGGTGGCCGAGGAAATTACCGACGGGCCATCGGCATTGATGGAGCCGTTCCGATTGTCGCGATTTACCGAGGGCAAGGTGCACCCGACTTCAAACAGCCGGTTTCCCTGGAGCTGAACCTGGAGCTGAGCCTGGAGCTGAGCCTGGAACTGAGATCGGCGATCAGGTGCCGAAGTAGGTGCCGCCGTCGATGTGAATGCACTGGCCGGAAATATAGGCGCCGTCCGGCCCACACAGGTGGCGGATCATGCCGGCGATCTCGCTGACATCGGCAAACCGTTCCATCAACCGGTGAGACCCGCTGGCGGAGCGTTTGCCCGCCGACGTGCCGCGTGATGTATCGACATGGCCGGGTGCGACCATGTTGGCGGTGATCCCCAAGGCGCCGAATTCAGTGGCGATGGTCCGGGTAATCCCCAGTAATCCCATTTTCGCGGCGACTACATGGGCGCGCTCTTGGGTTTGCACATAGGCGCTGGTGCCGCCGAGCGTGATTACCCGCCCGCCGTAGGTATCTCGTTTATTGGCCTCGATGATCATCGGCAAGGCTGTCTGTAAAAGCCGGAACGGGGCTTCGAGATCAGTGCTAATAACCTCGCGGAATTCTTCAAGAGGAATGTCCAAAAACGGATTCTGGCGTCGGATGGCGGCATTGCAGACGACAATGTCGATCCGTCCGAATGCCGTCATGGCCGCGTTGGTCAATCTTTCCGGGGCATCAGGGTCGGTGATATCGACAAGATGCACAGCGGCGCGGACGCCAAGTGACCGTATATCTTGGGCGGTTTGTTCTGCTGCCTCCGCATCGGCCTGGCCGTGAATGAGGATATCCGCACCGTCGCCGGCAAGTGCCAGTGCCGTTGCCCGGCCAATATTGCGCGACGAACCTGTTATCAGGGCGGCACGCCCTGCCAAAGGTTTGGCACGGTCCTCCATGGCGTACTCAGACCCCGTAATAGAGGCCGCCATTGATGTGCATGGTCTGGCCGGTGATGTAGGCAGCTTCCGGCAGGCACAGGTAATGGACCATGCCGGCAATCTCCTCGACATGACCGAAGCGCTTGATCGGCGGCTCGACCTTCATGGGCGGTCGGGCACCGGCGGTGCCGGGGCGGACCGTGTTGATATGGCCGGGCGAGACGACATTGCAGGTGATCCCATGATCTGCCAACTCGACCGCCAAACCCCGCGTTAAACCGACAAGGCCGGATTTCGCCGCCAAAAGCCCGACCCGATTGGCGGTGCCGATGTAGGCCGAGATGCCGCCGATCGTAATGATCCGGCCCCACTTGTTTTTGATCATGTGCGGCGCGCAGGCACGCGCGCAAAAAAATGCGCCGTCCAGGGGCACGGCTAAGGTCCGGTGCCATTCTTCAGTGTCGATCTCCAGGAAAGGTTTCTGGGCGCGGATTGACGCATTGGAGACCAGAATATCGACCGAACCGAAGGCTTTGACGGCGGTCTCCGCCATCTCATTCACTGCGTCTTCATCGGTGATGTCGCAGATGTGGGCCAAGGCGCGGCCGCCGGCTTCGAAAATTTCGTGGGCCACGGCGTCGGCGGCTTCACGGTCTTGCACAGCGTTGACGACAACGGACACGCCGTAGGACGCGAGGCGCTTGGCGATCGACCGGCCGATATTTCTGGCCCCGCCGGTAACGATGGCGACCTTGCCCTCTAGGGGGGATTCTGTCTCGTTCATGCTTTCGTGCTCCTTGGCTATTGGTTGCCGTTTCTATTGTCCCTTGAACGCGGGCTTACGTTTTTCATTGAAGGCGGCGACGCCCTCGGCGAAGTCGGGGCCGGTGACGCAATCGGCGAAGCTGTCGGATTCCGCGTCTAATTGTTGTTGCAGCGTGTTGCCCAGCGAGGCGTTCAACAGCGCCTTGGTGTGGGCGTATGCACGGGCCGGACCTGCGGCCAGCCGAGTGGCCAGTTTTTCGGTTTCGGCATCGAGATCCGCGTCGGCGATAACCCGGTTGATCAGCCCGTAGCGTTCCGCCGTCTCAGCGTCGAAGCGGTCGCCCAGTAGCGCGATTTCCATGGCGCGCTTCATGCCCGCGGTGCGCGGCAACTGAAAGGTCGAGCCGCCGTCCGGGCTGGCGCCGAGATGTGAATAGGCCAACGTGAAAAACGCATTGTCTGATGCCAACACCAGATCGCAGGCCAGCATGACGCTAACCCCCGCACCGGCTGCAGCACCTCGCACACTGGCGATGATCGGTTGCGGCATGGCGCGCATATTGGTGATGACCTTGTGGACATCGTCCAACAGGGTCTCGAACTCATCGCGCAGCGCCGCCTTGTCGGGGACGGCGGCGATGCGGTCTTGGAAATGTTTGATGTCGCCGCCGGCCATGAAGTGATCGCCGGCGCCGCTCAAGATCACGCAGCGGATGGTGTCGTCCACTCGGATCGCGCTGGTCACGCCATCCAGGGCCGCGACGACATCCAAATTGATGGCATTCAGGCTTTCCGGGCGCGCGAACGTGATGCGGCAGATGGCGCCATCGACGTCGACGCGCACGGATGGATTGGGGGGCGTAATGGTCATCAAAGGGCTCCCTGAACTCAACGGCGCCTAGGGTACCTGATCAGGTCTCGGGTGCAAGCTGATGGCGCTGAAATTGCCGTCAATCGGGAAAGGCGGTGACGCCGGCATCGACCAGGGCTTGCATGGCCGCATCGTCGTAGCCCAACTTGGTCAGGATATCGCGGCCGTGCTCACCGATTTCTGGGAACGGGCGTTCGCCTTCGGCGTCGCGCGGCGTCGTGCCGGGTACGGTTGGGAAAGGAAACGCGCCGAGGCCGGGCTGTTCGACGTCCGGCGCCATATCCATGGTCTGCGTCTGCTCGTCGGCCAGCCATTCGTCGAAATTGTTGATCCTGTCGCCTAGGATGTCGTTGTCGCGGAACACCTGTACCCATTCGGCGGTGGTGCGCTCCTTGAAGCGTTTGTCGAAAATTTCCTTCAGCGCATCGAAGTTGGCAGCGCGCAGATCAAAATCGGCAAAGCGCGGATCATCTCCGGCGTCGGGAATTTCCATGGCGATGCAGATATCGCGGTATTGCTGTTCCTTGACCAGCGCCATGCCGACGTAGCCGTCGCTGGTCGCATAACTGCCAGCCGGCGCGTTGAGGATACGCGGCTCGCCGCCTTCCAAGTAACGCTCGATGATCTTTGGCGCCAGGAAGGCGCCCATGCTTTGGGCCAGACTGAGGTCCAGGTGAATGCCTTCGGCCTCATCGCCGCGCCCGGCGATGGCGGCGGCGATGGCCTGGTGGGCGTAGACGCCGGTGACCGTATCGGGAACCAGCATGCCGACTCGGTGCGGCACCCCGTCGTTGCCTTTGTTGACCGCCACCAGTCCCGAAAAAGATTGCAACACGGTATCCGATCCTGGTCGCTTGGCGTAAGGCCCGGTTTGGCCGAAGCCACTGACGGAGCCGTAAATGATCTTTGGATTGACGGCCTTGATGTCTTCAAAACCGATGCCTAGACGCTCGGCGACACCGGGGCGGAAGCTCTCCATGAACACGTCGGCGTCTTTCGCCAGTTTCAAAACAATTTCCAGCGCTTCTTCGGATTTCATGTTCAGCGCGATGGATCGTTTGTGCGGGTTGGCCACCAAGGCCAATGGTGTTTGTTGGCCGAAAGTCTTGCCGATGCCCCGAATCCAGTCGCCGTCGATGGGTTCGACCTTGGTCACCTCGGCGCCGTAAAGCGAAAATAGCGCGATGCAATAGGGCCCGGCGAAACCCTGCGAGACGTCCAGAATCTTTAGACCTTTGTAGGGCTCGGCGTAACTCATGGGCTCGGCACTCCTTGGGCGCGATTGACTAGGCGCGCGTTTGATCAGACTCAATTTTTATAGAGATGCCAGAAGGTTGCCGCAATCTACCCCTAACGAACTGTTCACGCATTGAAACGCCGCCGCGAAAGGGTGCCCGCGGCGGCGTTCAGAATGCACTAAGGGTATTAGCTGCCGGGCGACGATTTCCAGTAATCGATATTCAGATCACGGATTATGTCATCGTGGCGGTATTCCAGGCAGCGCCGGATTCCGCCGAAGGAATACCGCGCCGGGCCTTCCTGGCAGGTTTTAAACTCCATCCGTGCGCGCTGCAGGCCCGGGACGGCCTGGGTGGCCGGCACGCCTTGCATCTCATCACCAATAGCCTGTTCCCAAATTTGGTTTAGCGTGTGCGGTGCGACGGTCCCCGATTGCGGCATCCGTCCGGCGATCGACGCCAAGACCTGGGCGGCTTTCGCCTTCGGCATTTTGTCGACCATCTCAGCACCTTGTTCGCGGCGCCATTTGGTGACGTAGGCGATTTCTTTCTCGGTCAGCGGGTTCGGGTCATAGGGGACGGGTTCGGGCAACAGCGATGCCGACTTGCCGACCCGGATCACTGCATCCAATCCGCCGAGCTTTTTAAGCTCACCTTGAGCAATGACCGCGGTGACGGCCATGAAGCCCCGGCTTTCAACAAACCGCACATGATCGGCAGCGGCGACAGTGCGTGTGCCTTTGGGGGTTCTGATATCCAAGGCGAAATCACCGGCGGCGGCCGGGGTATAGACTGTGCCGTGACTCGGCGCCGGGCGCTTTTGCTGTAGGCAATAGGTGGAAAGATCAGCCTGGCACTGGCCTTCGGCGCAAGTAAACGGCACGCCGACGCCGTTTGGCAGCGCGGCCAGGATTTGCGGCGCGGCGAGGGCCGGTGAACTGAGGGTGGATAGCAAAATTCCGGCGGTCATGCCGGCCATGAGAAAAACGCGCATCGGTGTCTCCTCTTTGCAGATGCGTGAGACCGATATTCACCCGGGCGGTGAACCGCTTCGGGCAGGCGATGAACATTTTAGCGGATTTTGCATCGTGCCGATAGAGGCCAGTTTGCTTAAGAGGACATGTGCTTATGAGGAAACGGTTATATATGCTAGGCCGACCACCGGGGCCGAGAAGCCCCGATGGTCCCTTCCCGTACGTTTATTTTCCGCGCCAGATTTCGGTGTTGCTGTTTGTAATCAGCGGCATGCCGTTGAGCACAGTGACCGACATCTGGCCGCCGGATTTCGGGTTGACGGCCCATTTGTTGGGGCCCGTCATGACATAACCCTTGCCGTCCATACCGGTGATGAACACGCGGCCTTTGGGCCGACGCCGATGTCGCGTGCCTTCGGACCTTTGACCCGGCTCCAGGCCTTGCCGTTCCAGTTCCAAATTTGCTGATTATGGCCGACAATCCAGAACGTGCCTTTCGGCCCGGCATCAAGGTGCGCTTGGCCGGAACCCGGCAGGCGCCGCCAATTGCCCTTGCCGTCCCAGCGATAGGGCGCATTGTCGGGGCCGATCATGGTGACTGTGCCGTCTGCCGCGACGCCGATATCGCGACCGAACGATGGCATCTGGCGCCATTTGCCCTGCGTTGTCCGCCAGATCTGCATGTTTTCCGCGACCGCCCAAATCTCATGGCGATTGCGTACATCAATGCGCTTCAAGGGCGGTGTGCCGGGGCGTTTGATCCATTTGCCTTTAACCCATTCATAAGCCTGTTTGTTGGTGCCGACGACCTAAAGCGCGCCGTCCGCACTGGCCCCTGCATCGGTGGCATGACCGGTCATCTTCACCCAGTTATGATTGGGGCGGAAGGCGGAGGGTTTAGGCTTTTGATTCGGTTTCGTTTTCGCGCCCGCTGCCGTCAGTGTGTAGAAAAATACCGGGTGGCGCGGGGTGGCGCGGCGGAGATTTAAAACGCGACTGCCGCCGCCTTTTTGTGTCGCCGTCATCAACTGGATCCGGCCGTCATCGGATAGAGATTGACCCGCATACCGGGCGCCATTACCGCACCGCCGCGAATGCCACCGTGTGATGGGCGGGCCGAAAACATATAAAAACGGTCATTGGGGCGAATGCGCGGAGCGACGGCGCGCAGCGTACGGCCATAAAACCGCACATACTTGCCGTTCGCAGCGCGGATGACAATGAGCGGCCCAATGCGCGGCGGAGCGTTCTTGTTCAAGGTGAAATAGTCCACCGAAAAGACCGCGTTGCCGGCACATGATTTGCTTTTCGCATCAAGAAATCCGCTGGACGGATTGACAGCCAAATAGTTTTTCCCGTTGCCCGTCTTGAAACACATCTTGATCTGTTTGGTTTCCGCCGCAGGAGCGGCCAGGAGTGCCGCCGCTAAGGCCGCGCCGGCGATAGCGCGTGTTCACTAAATGTTCATCATTCGCAAAACCTCTATGTTTTTGGTTACCGTAATACAATCATATGACCCCAGCGCATTGCCGAGAAGGCCAAATTCACTATTGCTAATACACAATATGAATCTTGCGTTAAGTGACACCAGTCGGCCAAAGTTCATGGTTTTTGAGACCGTGTCATCCTCGCCGTACCCCCTAGCATTGTCTGGAGCGCCACATCGCAGCTAGAATGCCTCAAATCTATTGATCCAAAGGCACCCGTTATGCTGCTGTCGACGTCAGAAACTTTCACCCGATACAATGTTGCGCTCAGTAGCGGTGCCGAACTCGCGGAACTCACCCTTGCTTATGAAACCTTCGGTACGCTCAATGCCGAGGGCTCCAATGCAATCTTGTTGTGCCACGGCTACACCAGCCATCCGCACGCCGGCGATGACGGCGGTTGGTTCAAGAATTTGATGGGGCCGGGGAAGGCCGTCGATACGGACAACACCTTCGTTGTCTGTTCAAACATGCTGGGCTCGGCGTTTGGGTCCACCGGCCCGGCCAGCATCAACCCGGCCATCGGCGTGCCCTACGGCCCGGATTTTCCGCTCTATTCGACAAAAGACATGATCGCCGCCCAGCACGCCTTGATCGATCACCTGGGCATCAACCAATTGAAAGCCGTGATGGGCTATTCCTACGGCGGCCACCTGACTTATCTTTGGGGCGCTACATACCCGGATCGCATGCGCGCCTTGGTGCCTATTGCCGGCGTTATTGAGCGCAAGACCACTACCGCCGATATCGACGCGCTCCGCGCCCGGTTCGCTGAGTGTCCGGGCTGGAAGGGCGGCCACTATTTCGACAACGAACGCGACAGTGGTGTCTTTGATAAGTTGGTGGTAATTCGTACCGAGACACTCAAAAATTACGGCATCGGTAAACACCTGGAAGACACTGTCGATGACGCGGCCTTGCGCGCCCAGATGATCACAGCCCAAGCCATGGACTGGGCCGGGCATTTTGACGCCAATGTCCTGATCAAGCTCGCCGAAGCCGGCATCGGGTCGATCGCGGACGCCGCCGTCATCAAGGCGCCCTTGTTGAACGTCTTGTGCAACACCGACAGCGTTGTCCCGGTATCCCTAGGCGCGCCAACGGTTGAGCTTCTCAAAAGCCACGGCGTTGATGCGGTGTTTTTGGAACTCGACAGCGCCTACGGCCACGCCGGGCCGACGATTGACGCGGCGCTTTGGGCGGATGACCTGAAGGCGTTTTTGGACGGGACTTGAATGGGGACACGTAAGTGTAACCCTCGTTTATCCATTAACTGACGGTCAAAAGCACCGCCGCTAAAACCAGAAGGAAAATACAAAAACCGACAATCGCGCCACCCTTCAGCTTTGGCGAAGGGAAAGGTGCGACGGCGAGCGCGGCGAACCCCACCAGGCTAGCCATGAGGGTCGGGATGAACGCCGAACCCATGTGTGGCGCCGCCAATTGCAACAGACAAAGAAAGGCGATCACATAATCCGGCGACAGACCGATATGGCCCCGATCCGGCACGAACTCGTAGCAATATCGCACCGCGATGGCGGCGAGATAAATCAACGCCACCGGCAAAGATGCAATCTGCATATCGGTCGCCGTCAAAAGATAAAGTACAGGGAATACGCCTTTGCAGATGAAGTCCGCATAACAGTCCAGATGTTTGCCGAAATGTTCAAATGCCGGATTTCGATTTAGCGTCCGCCGGGCCATCCATCCGTCCACATTGTCGATGACGATGGCCAGCGCGGCCAAGGCCAAGGCCACCGCCGGCTGTCCGGTCAAAACCGCCCAGCATGCAAGGAACGCCAGCGCCAGGCCGAAAAGGGTAATCAGGTTGGCGGCGTCAACAAGATGGTTCAGCATGCCAAGCCGCACGATAGGCGTTGCAATGGGCGATGATGATATGGGCGACACACCGGTTTCGACCGCCAGGTCCGGCGCGATATCGGGCGGCATGCCACCCAATACCGTCAAATCCACGCGGTCGGTTTCCAGCTTTTCGGTCACGGGGATGATTTCTCCACCGCCGAGCGTCTGGCAGTCGCAATCCCGCCGCGTCGGATGATGGATGACGCAAACGAGAACCCGGCCACGACGACGGGCTTCGTAAAGAGCAGTGTTTTCTGACGAATTCGATCTGTCATCGAGCAGCCTTCCAACTGCGGCCATACCATCGAATTGAAGGGGCGGACGAAGGAAAGTATGGCTCTCCTCCGATCGGCTTACGTTGGATTTAGGCACGACGGCGGCGGGGCTGCGCTTAGGCGCGGCAGGCGATTTAAAATAGGCGTATTATTTAGTCGGCGGCATTGAGACATGCCGCCATTTTGCAACGGCTGTATTCGGCCTGGACCGAGAAATATCTTAAGTTTCGCAGTCTCGAATTCCGGTGTTTAGCTCATTTTGGAAAGAAGTTCGGCGCATTTCCTGGAAACCTGACTGTCGGGCGCTTTCTCGCCGAGCATGGTCGACCATCCTTGTTTGCCGACGTAGTCGCCGCGATTCCAAGAATCAATCGCCTTCATGTCTTTCAGCTTCTGCTGTTTGTTCGGATCTTGGCCGTACTGTGACACACAAATGGGCGCAAGCCGCGCAATCACCGCGATCTCAGCAGCTTCAGCGGCCATGCTCCGGGCCTTGCTTCCTGCAGTCCAACCGCCCCAAGTAAAGCCAATAACGGCCAATACAACGGCGCCGCCAGCGGCACTCCAAAGCTTGGGTTTGATCGAGCTCCAATCCATCTGAGCATCTCCATCTCGGCATTTAAAATCAGTGCCGTACAATGAACCCATAATAAAAATTAACAAGTATTATTTAATTTTTATTTGGTTTGTATTTTTTAGTGAAATTAGAATTTCTAGTAAATATTATTTTTATTTATTTTTTTAAAAACCAATTATTATTTATTTTTCATATATTTTGCCTTTTCTGAACCAAGCTTTCAGGATTTGGGCTATCAATTTGATGTTTTTTAAAGACTGTGTTTGACAGTTGGTGCCAACGTTGCAATCTGCACAAAGACAATTGAAACCAAAGAGGTCCTTGAAATGCGGCAGCCTGTGAAATCGACGAAGCCTACGACGAGATCGAAGGCTGAGGAACAATATGCCGCGACCCAGAAAAAGGACGATAGGGACCTCAAGGATCGTCAGAAAATACAACAAGACGCAGCCAATAAAGTGGCTCGGTTGCGCGCGCTCCGTTTGGCAAGGGAAGCCGGTGAAGAAATTACCGTCAATGAGACGGATATCGAAGACTAGGTTATTTCACGGTTTCAGAAGCGGACATCACGGTGCGTCAGCCATTGACATCGCCGCAATAGTGCCTATACGTCGCGTGTACGTTTTGCATGAGAAGTGTGTTACTTGATTTGCCGGCACGCCGGCTAGGTTATTTATCCCCTGACAATGTGAGCCGTTAAACGAACTGCCCATCACATGATGTGACGTGCGGAAACCATACTCCTGTTAGAGGAAATGATAATGACCATTGGTACAGTAAAGTTTTTCAATGAGAACAAAGGCTTTGGATTCATCGAGCCGGAAGACGGATCGAAGGACGCCTTCGTTCATATTTCTGCCGTTGAGCGCGCCGGCATGGGCACGCTAACCGAAGGCCAGAAGGTCTCTTATGATCTTGAGCCCGGTCGTGACGGCAAATCCGCCGCCGAAAATCTGAAAGCCGCCGACTGACACGCTGGCCCGGTTGTCGTCCCGACGACCGCCGCCGCGCTATAGCCGGATGACAATTTGATGGTGTAGACCGGGCCCAAACAGGCCGGTCTACACCGTCGTCATCCGCCGCCTTAGCTCAATACCGACGAAATCCGACTACGCGCGCCACGACTGGGCCCGCTTATCGCGCCAAACAGGCTTGGCATTCCACTCGCCCGACAACCATCCCATCGTCGCCTTGCCGGCCAGCCGGGCCTACTCCTGGGTCGAGGACCATACTCCGGATCTTGCCCACGATTTCGCCCGTGCCGCATTCCCTACCTATTTCGGCCCAGCCCGCGACATGATGGCGTCGGCCGCCACCACCACCGCCACCGCCATCGGCGAGCCGTTCTAGGGCTGGAACCGGCTGCC
This sequence comes from Rhodospirillaceae bacterium, assembly GCA_018665815.1. GTDB lineage: Bacteria > Pseudomonadota > Alphaproteobacteria > Rhodospirillales > Casp-alpha2 > UBA3470. The sequence goes on along the minus strand of JABJBP010000150.1, from coordinate 5,279 downwards.
GATATTGGAGTCATGGTTGGAGACGGGTGGCTGGTAACGCAACCGCTGATCACTGAGTGTTTTCGCAAAAACCAGTCTGACCAATTGACCAGTTGCCTGCGGGGACGGCATTATTCGGCGCAAGCGAGTGGCGGGGAGGCCAAACGTTATGGCAAAAGAGATCATCAAAACCGAGTGGCTTGATTACGACGTCATCGTGGTCGGGTCCGGTGGCGCCGGTGCCCATGCCGCCGGGGCTGCGGCGGAATCAGGTGCACGGGTGCTGGTTGTCTCGAAGGATCCGGTCGGGGCCTCCGACACCAAGATTTCCGAAGGCATCGCGACCGTCAGGGCATCCGGTGCAGCGGACAATGATGACAGCGAGGGGATTCTTTCCGAGAATCTCAAGATGGCTGGCGCTGATTTGCCGCTGGATTCCATCACCAACGCCTTCGCCGCTGACAGCCAACTAGCCTATGACCGTTACAGGGCGCAAGGGCTCAGGCCTGGGATCAACAAAATGGGTGACGGACCTCAGGCGCTGCCGCTGCCGCTCGGCGGTCATACCAAGCGCCGTTCCGTCGGACACGACAATTGTGGTGTCGCCTTTGGTCATGCCAACTGGAACATACTTGTGCAAGGTGGTCGGGGCGCGCGCATTGATTACATCGAGGATGCCTGGTTTCTTGATCTTGCCACCGAAGATGATCAGGACGGGAGCAAGCGTGTCGTTGGTGGGCTGATCTATCACGCAGCCGAGGGCAAATTACTGGCGGCGCGCGCGCCGGCAGTGGTGATCGCGGCCGGCGGTTTGTCGACGCTTTATTTCCCCAAAACCGACACCATGCGCGGCAATACCGGCGACAGCTATGCCGTGGCGGTGCGGGCCGGCGCCGAAATGGTGGATATGGAGCAATTGCAGTTCCTACCTTTCTGTCTTGCATCACCACCTTCTTATGAAGGATTGCTGGCGGGCGAGCCGGTAACCGCCAGTTACCTCGGCGTCTTGCGGGACAAAGACGGCAAGGTAATCCTGGACGGCGTTTACCTGAGAACAAGGGCCGAATGTTCGGCGGCCATTATGCGCGCCGTTGAGGACGGACGAGGTACGGCAAACGGCGGTGCCTATTTGGATATGACCGAGAACAAGGCGGCGCCATTATCGGGGCCATATTTCATCCGCTTTTTGGAATCTTGTTTGCCTTCAGCCTATGCCAATGCCCGCCAGGCACTTGGAAAGAAAGCCGGGCGTGTCGAGGAGCCCTGGGAAGTACGGCCGGGTGCGCACTATATGATGGGCGGCCTGCGGGTTGATGCTCATGGCGCCAGCGTCGGTGGCGAGGGCGATGGGGAGAGATCAGGCGGAATCCACGGATTGTTCGCTGCCGGCCAGGCGATGGGCGGGTTGTTCGGCGCCAATCGCCTGGGTTCCACTTCGCTGACCGAGGGAGTCGTTTTTGGCACACGTGCAGGACAGGCGGCCGCGGCGTTGCGCACGAACGTCAATGCCGGTTCAGACACATCCTTTCAGCCATTGATCGACGCCGCCACCGCGCGCTTCGGGCAGCCGGGCGACACTGCCGCGGCAACTCTCAAACTGGAATTGCAAGACGCCAGTTGGCGCAACATCGGCCCAATACGCAGCGTGGCTCGGTTGGACGAGATGGAACGGCGTATCGGGGAATGGGAGGCCAAGCTTGACCATATTGCGATCCCCGCGTTTGCGATCTGGAATCAGGCGTTTATCGAGTTCGAGGAACTCAGAAACATGATTGATGCCGCCAAGCTGATCATTGGCGCGGCACGCGAGCGCGACGGTAGCGTCGGTGGGCATGTGCGCCTTGATGGCAAGGACATTTCATCGTTCTCGCGGCCTTATTCCATCGTTATGCACAAAAACTCTGATGGCGATCTGGTGGTCCGCAGGGTGCTGAGAACGCCAACGCCGTTGAAACGGATCCTTGCCTATAAACTGCGGGAAAAGAAGCGACTTATGGAAGCGCGGATCTTGCGTTGGTTGCCGAAGGGCATGCAGGATCGCACGCTTATGAAACGCTACCAGGCGATCATGGGCGATAATGACGCAGCGCCGGAGCTGATGCCCGGGGCACCTGAAGGCGCTATCGGCGAGGCAGGCAAGGCATGACGGAAGACACTGAACCCGGCAACCTTCGTGTTGAAATCGATATTCATCGCGACGGCGAAATGCAGCGTGCGGCTTTTGGCTATCGCCGCCGAACGCCGGATGAACGCCCGATGGCGTTGGATGTTCTTTTGCAGGCTCAGGCAACCACCATGCCGGAACTCGCTTTCCGCTTTGGTTGCAGGGCGCGCAACTGTGGTGTCTGTACCATCGACATTAACGGCAAACCTCGCATCGCTTGCCGCGCACGGGTGCGCGACGGCGATATCTTGAGCCCCATGGCAACGCTGCCGGTGCTGGCCGATCTGGTTGTGCGGCGCGATGGTGTTGCTCGGCAGTTGCGCGGCCGACTGCAAGCAGGCGGGCAGGGCAATGAACTCAACGTCGAAGCACCCAAGGCCTACCATGATCTCACGGCGTGCATCGAATGCTATGCCTGCTTAGACAATTGCCCCATGCACGCGCGCAACTTTGGCGGTGGCGTGCCGGCCGACATGGCGGGGAACCTGCCCGACCCCGGCGCAGGTTACCGCTGGGGCAATCCGTTTTCATTGTTGAAATTGCAACGCCTTAGTCTGGATCCCTTGGCCACCGATGCGAGCCGGGCCGAAGTCACCGCACATGCCGTCAATCTGGGGCTCGACGCCTGCCGCGGCTGTCCCGGGTGTAAATGTGGCGTGGGTATCGACCTTAAAGGCCAAGTGATCGGGCCGCTTTTGCAGGCGGCCAAAAAGGCGTAAATCGGCCTGATTTTCGCGCCGCCCCCAAGTTTTGCGCCGCCTCCAAGTCTTCACGCCGCTTCCAAGTCTTCGCCCCGCCCCGGTGTTCAGTATAATTTTCATGCCGCCTATTGGCAGCCGGTTGGCGTTGTTGAAGAACAAGTCGGTAAAATGCGGAGAAAATGAATATTGAAATAGAACCAACGCAAAAGTTTAAATTCCTATTTCAGCCTCCTATCTCCTTCGCATGCTGTCCGCGACGATCCGGGAAGCACGCTGTTTTATATTGTGAAAAGGGCCGTCGGCTGATGTGTCGGCGGCACCGCTAGGAATGGCGCATGTGCTGTTGGTGGTGGATAAGTGGAAAGGGCGCGGAAGCATGCCGGGTGTGTGGGGTCGCGCCTTGCATCTACACCGATACGGAAATGATGACTTCGCGTGTACAATTGCTGACAAAAGCTGATTTTCGGTGAAATCGCATACACATTTGTACACCGACTTAAGTCGTTGATTAAAAATGAGTTTTCTGAAAAAAATTTGCGAAAATGCGTATAAATGATGACTTTTGCAGACGCTTGCTGACGGAATAAAAAATTAATTGTCCCAATCAAAGATACCGACGCCCGTGGCTTTGCTGTCTTGGACGATGCTTCTCGGCAAAATTGGGTTGAGGAGGCGGACATCATCGGCGTCCAATGTGCCGAGGTCGGCCACAGCCTCAATGAAGCGGTCGCGTTCGCTGACGTCAATGACATCACCGATCAACCGGTCGAACTTGGCTGTGTAGTCGGGCCAGGTCCAAGGTGTGGCACCATTGGGATGTGCGTTGGCGACGTCCTTGGCAGCCTCGTGCGTCGTGCCGTCATCCATGATGATTTCCAGCCGGCCGCCGAAGGCCCGCTGGGCCGGGTCGGGATGGTGATAACGTTTTTCCCATTCGGCGTCTTCACGGGTCTCGATCTTTTGCCAAAGCGCGATGGTCTCGGGTCGGGCGGCGCGTGCCGGCGTGTAACTGGTTTCGTGGTGCCAATGGCCATCTTCCAGGGCGACGGCCAGAATATACATGGCGGAATGATCGAGGGTTTCGCGGCTGGCGTTTGGGGCGAATTTCTGTGGGTCGTTGGACCCGGTGTCGATAACCACGTGGGTATGGTGCGAGGTGTGCAGGTTGATTTTTTTGACGCGCGTTAGATCATTGATCTGGCCACGGATTTCGAGGGCTAGATCAATGATCGCCTGGGCCTGGTACTCGGCCGAGTGCTCTTTGGTGTAGGTCTCCAAGATCGCGCGGGGCGGCTCGGTGGGGTCGGGCAGGGTGACGGTGTATTCGCCGTCGGTACCATCGAGCATCCAGGCGATGACGGAATCCGCGCCTTCGTAAATAGGGTTCGGTGCGCCCTCGCCGCGCATGGCCCGATCGATGGCCTCGATGGCTGTCTTACCGGAATAGCTGGGCACATAGGCTTTCCACGATGTGATTTCACCCTTCCGCGATTGGCGGGTCGAAAAGCCCAGGTGCACGGCCTGATTGACGGCGTGATAGACGACCTCGGTCGGTAATTCCAACAGCGCGCCAAGGCCGGCGACAGCACCCGGCAACAGGTGCGCGACGAGGTCTTTTTTGTGCACGTGAAGCCCCATGGCCTTCATCAATTGCACATGGACTTCATAGGCGATGGCGGAGGCTCGGATGACCGCCGCGCCGTCTTTGCCAGTCTGTTGGGCGGTGGCGATCATCGGCGGAATGTTGTCGCCGGGATGGCTGAAATCGGTGGCCAGGAAGGTGTCGTGGAAATCTAGCTCGCGGACTGCCGTGGCGTTCGCCCAGGCCGCCCATTCGGCGTGTACGGTGATGTCAGGCGACATCCCGAACAGGGGTGCCCCATGTGGCCGAGGATGCGCCAGGGCCATGGCGCGAGCCGAGCGGACCGGTCGACGATTGATGGCGGCCAGCGCCACGGACGCGTTATCAATGACACGACAGCGCACCATGTTCGCGACGTCGTCATCGATGGCGGGCCGGCTCACCGCGTATTCTGCGATCTTCCAGGCCAGTTCGTCTTCGCGGCCATGGGTCTCATCAGCCGGCCAAACGCGGACGTGGTGGTTCTTCATTCGCCGGCGAGGCGGGCGGTTGTGTCATCCCCTGTGTGTTCCGGCACCACCGACGCCGCGACGCTTTCATCCAGGCTTTCGAAATCGTGATAACCGATGGCTTTATACAATTCGACGCGGGTCATCATTCGGTCTTCGAAGCCCGCTGTGCCGCCGGTATCCTTGATATGCGTGTACAGATCGCGACACGCGTAACCTTCTACCCGTGCCGACGTTGCCGGCCAGATGACGATGTCATAGCCCATGGATTGGAACTCTTCGGCCGTGAAATGCGGGCTGCGGCCGAACTCGGTCATGTTGGCCATCTTCCAACCCGGTAATTC
>JABJBP010000149.1 GCA_018665815.1 Rhodospirillaceae bacterium | reverse complement strand
TGACGATTTCCACCTTCCCGCTTGTTGCGCATGCGGGCACCGATGCGGCAAAACGCGGCGGGCGCATCTATTTAGGCATTCTCATCGGCACCTCCATCGGTTTCCAATTGGTTGCCGTCATCGGCACCTGGATCGTCACCGGCACATTGGATTTCCGCGAAGGCGGCATTTTCTCCGCTGAGACATCAAACTTGGTCGTCGGTGTGCTGTTCGCGCTATACATCTACGGCATCGGCAAAGCGGCGCTAATGCCGTTTCACCGCTGGCTGCCGGCCGCCATGGTTGCACCGACGCCGGTCAGTGCGTTGTTGCATGCCGTTGCCGTTGTGAAGGCGGGTGCGTTCACCGTGCTGAAGGTAACAATATATCTCTTTGGCTACGACACGCTGACCAACACAGGCACCAGCGAATGGCTGGCCTACATGGCGGCGGCAACGATCCTGATCGCATCGGTGGTCGCCATGTCCAAAGATAACCTGAAGGCGCGGCTCGCTTACTCCACCGTATCCCAGCTTTCCTACATTATTCTGGGCGCCATGATGGCGACCGGCATCGGCGCCATCGGCGGCGCCATGCACATCGTCATGCACGCGTTTGGCAAGATCACTTTGTTCTTCTGCGCCGGCGCGATCATGGTCGCCAGCCACAAGACGGAAATCAGTCAGATGCGCGGGCTCGGCCGGAAGATGCCCATCACCTTTATCTGCTTTCTGATCGGCACGCTTTCGATCATCGGCCTGCCGCCGTTCGGCGGGGTTTGGAGTAAGTGGTATCTAGCGTTGGCGGCGGCGGAAACCGAGCACGTTGTATTTATCGCCGTGCTGATGATCTCGTCTCTATTAAACGTCGCCTATCTGGTGCCCATCGTCATTCGCGGGTTCTATGCCGACCCGGACGATGATGATCACCATGATGACGATCATCATCACGAAGAAGACGAGGCACCGCGAAACTCAGGCGATGCGGCGGCCTCAAACGTCTGGCACATCCGGGGCTTTACCGAAGCCCCCGCGGCCTGCGTCGGCGCGCTTTCTTTCACCGCCTTCGGTTGCCTGGTGTTGTTCTTCTATGCCGACGTGATTTACGAGTTCCTGTTGCCGCTGGCCGGAGGTGCGCCATGAGCGACCACCACGATGACAAATCCCACGGCAAATCCCACGACAAATCCCACTGGCTGGATCAGCCCGGCAACATAAAAATGCTGGTCCGCGGCCTCGTCGGCTTTGGCTTCTTGTTGTTCATCGCCGACGCCTTCTATCACAAACATGTCCATTTTGAAGCCGAGGCGTTCTTCGGTTTCTACGCCATCGTCGGTTTCGTCGCTTTTTTCCTTATCGTGTTGGCGGGCAAACAACTCAGAAAAATCCTCATGCGGCCGGAGGATTATTACGATGATTGAGTTCAATCCCGGCCTGATCATGATTTTGGGTGGACTGCTGGTTCCCGTGATTAAGGGGCCGGCGCGGCGTGCGCTTTTGTTGGCGCTACCCGTTGCCGGGCTGGCCTACACGATCATATTGGATCCCGGCATGTCCGTAACGGCCACATTCTTCAGCTACAAACTGGAATTGCTGCGGGTCGATAAACTGGCCTTGGTCTGGGGCTACATTTTCCATATCGCTGCCTTCATCGGCGTTCTCTATGCCATTCATGAAGACGATCCCTTGCAAGCGACGATGGCGCAAATTTACATGGGTGCCGCCGTTGCCGCCGTGTTCGCCGGTGATTTGATCACGCTGTTCGTCGCCTGGGAACTCACCGCAATCTCGTCCGTATTCCTGATTTGGGCAAGCCGCACCGAGCGGGCTTACCGTGCCGGCATGCGCTATCTGATTATTCAAATCGGCTCAGGCGTCCTGCTGCTGGCCGGCGCAATTATCATTTTCAACGACACGGGCTCCCTCGCCTTCAATCACATCGGCATTGAAAGCCTCGGCGGCAAGCTGATCTTTATCGCATTCGGGATCAAATGCGCTTTCCCGTTCCTGCACAATTGGCTGCAGGATTCCTACCCGCAGGCGACGGTCACCGGCACGGTCATCCTCTGCGCTTTCACGACCAAGCTCGCCGTTTATTCGTTGGCCCGTGGATACGCCGGCACTGAAATTCTCATCTACATCGGCGCCACCATGACCATATTCCCGGTGTTCTTCGCCGTGATCGAAAACAACCTGCGCCGGGTGCTCGCCTATAGCCTTAACAACCAGCTGGGGTTCATGGTTTGCGGTGTCGGTCTCGGCACAGAACTGGCACTCAACGGTACGGCGTCGCATGCCTTCTCGCATATCCTCTATAAAGCGCTGTTGTTCATGTCCATGGGCGCGGTGCTGTTCCGCACCGGCACCTGCGAAGCCTCGAAACTTGGCGGGCTGTTCAAGTCCATGCCCTGGACGGCGGGTTTCTGCATTGTCGGCGCCATGTCGATTTCGGCGTTCCCGCTATTCTCGGGCTTCGTTTCCAAATCGATGATCCTGACCGCGGCGGCGGAGGAACATCGCTGGGTGATCTGGTCCATGCTGTTGATCGCATCCGCCGGCGTGATGGAACACTCGGGCATTAAAATCCCCTACTTCGCGTTCTTCGCCCACGACGGCGGCCACCGGGTCAAAGAAGCGCCCAAAAACATGCTGTGGGCCATGGGCATCGCCGCGTTCTTGTGCATCGGTATCGGCGTCTACCCCGATGCGCTCTATGCGATCCTGCCCTACGAGGTGAATTATCACCCCTATACTTTCGGCCACGTCATCACGTCGTTGCAGTTGTTGGTATTCGCTGGCCTGGCGTTTTTGTTCCTGATCAAGACCGGGCTTTATCCAGCGGAAATGCCGTCAACAAACCTGGACTTCGATTGGGTCTACCGGCGATTTCTTCCGTGCTGTATCAAGTGCGGCGGCAAAATCGTTGTTTCTGTCGATCAGGGTGTTCGGCGCGGGTTTCTCCATTTGATTAGTGAAGTTATCCGGGTCGTGCATCGTTACAGCGGCATCGAGGGAACGTTCGCACGGACCTATCCGGCCGGCGCCATGGTTTTCTGGGCGGTCGGATTCCTGGCGATATTCTTGGTGCTGTATTTGGTTGGCTAGTGGCTAGGGACATGACCGCATCCCGCAGGGATGGGGATCGTGTCCCCGGAACTCCGGAACTCAAATTACGGAATTAAGTAACGTGTCCCCGGAACTCGCCCGTGTCCCCCTCCAACAGGAGTTAAGTAACGTGTCCCCGGAACTCAGGGATCGTGAGGAGTTTCTCGAAAGCTTACCTTCATTCGTAAATTCTAATGACCCATCGCAGTTTTCCGCTTTGATGACCAGGGTTTGAATTTGTTGCCTTGGCTGAACGCCCCTTTATCCCTACGATCAACTTAAGATGTCGAATGAGGTAAGAGGTTCATCCCAAGATGGAAAGCATTGAAAGTAAAGAAATTCGAACCGAAGCGGTGGATTTTTCGTTCGGGGAGTTGCTCAATCTGCACCGTGACGGAGAAGTCATCATTCAACCAGAATACCAGCGCCTATTCCGCTGATCTAACGAACAGCGTTCACGCCTAATTGAGTCTATTTTGCTTCGCCTCCCTATTCCGCCAATCTTCTTGATTGAGGACGACAATGGCGTGCTTGAACTGATCGACGGCCTACAGCGCACGAGTTCTGTCCTTCAATTTCTTGATCACACGGCGATCAATCAAGATGAGCTGTTGTTGGAGGGTTGTGACATACTCAAAGAAATCAACGGGATGAAATTTGGAAATTTCAGCACGTCTATCCACCTTGGTTTGAAAAGAACACCAATTCGAGCGGTAATTAGAGCCTCCTCAGAAACTCTAATTCATTGAATATAAAAGATGAATCGGCGTTTTTGCCTGATATAATGCAAGGTATTCGGCACCAAATAGATGAAAAGCTTGCACCATGCGCAGTCGTTGTTCCCCCAATCAGCTGATGTTTGACGGTTTTGAGACGGAATTTGAGAAATGGCTGGAGCCTGACAATCGCTGGGTTTTACTGAGCCGGGTTATTCCCTGGGAGGAATTATCAGCGGCCTATGAGATGTCGCTGTCGGTGCACACGGGTCGCCCGGCGAAGGACGGACGGCTTGTCATCGGGGCCGTGATTATCAAGCACAAGCTCTGTCTGAGCGATGAGGAGACCATCGAGCAAATCCGCGAGAACCCTTACCTTCAGTACTTTGTCGGCTTCACGGCCTTTCATAAGGAACAGGCTTTTGCACCGTCCCTGTTTGTCGAGATCCGCCGCCGCATGGGGCCTGAGGTTTTTGCCCGCTTCGAGAACAGCATCATCGCCCGCCTGTCAGAACATCAAAAGCCCGAAACGGCTCGAGACGATGATCAAACGACGCCCCCTGATCAGCAGTCAACGACACACCGGGGCAAGCTCATCGTTGATGCCACGGTGGTTGAGCAGGCGATCCGCTATCCGACTGATCTGAGCCTGCTCAATGAGGCCCGCGAGATCAGTGAAGCGATTATAGATACACTCCACCTCTTGTCGGGGATGAAGAAGAAGGTGCGCACCTATCGCCGCAAAGCCCGGAGCGACTATCTGGGCCTGGTCAAGCGCCGCCGCCCCGGCACTAAAAGGCGTCGCAAGGCCATCGGCCAGCAGCTGCGCTATCTCAACCGCAACCTTGGGCATATCGAAGCGATGCTTGATATCCTGCCCGGCCTGAAGATCCCGTTGTCGCCGAAACAGCTTCGCCGATACTGGATCATCCGCCACCTGTATGATCAGCAAAAGCAGATGTTTGACAGCCGCACCCGGCGCTGTGACGACCGGATCGTCAGCATTCATCAACCTCATGTGCGGCCCATCGTCCGGGGCAAGCAAAACAAAGCCGTTGAGTTCGGTGCCAAGCTGGGCGTCAGCCTAAATGGCGACGGCGTCGCCTGCGTCGATCATCTCAGTTGGGACGCCTATAATGAGGGACACGATCTGCCCACTCAGGTGGAAGCCTATCGCCAACGCCACGGTCATTACCCAGAAAAAGTACTGGCTGATCCGCTATACGGGACCCGTGCCAACCGCAAATTTCTCAAAGAAAAAGGCATTGAATTCGCCGGCAAACCCTTGGGCCGCCCGCCAAAAACAACCCGTTCGGAGCAAGCAGCAAGCAAACAGAAAAGACAGAAAGATTATCGTGAACGCATCCCCATCGAGGGCAAGTTCGGGCAAGGCAAAAACGGTTACGATCTCAACTACATCCGCGCCCGCACCGCAAAGACCAGCGAAGCCTGGATCAGAAGCATCTTTTTGGTCATGAACCTGCTGGTTTTGATCAGGTTTTTGTTTGTCTGGATCCCAACGCACATGAGCCGTCGTGTGGCAACCGATTGGGAGGCAAAACTCTGCCGGCTGTGCGCCGTCGCCGGGCGCTGGGCAAACAAACAGAAACAACCAACATTATTGGGCACCCCTTTTTGAGGAAGCTCTAATTATCAAGAAAAGTGGTGACGACTACGTAAAATACGAAATGTTTAAAAGGCTGAATACTGGCGGCGCGCTCCTTTCTGCACTGGAGGTTCGGAATTGTTCGTCTCGCATGATCTCAGGAGGAGCTGAATTTTACACGACACTCCAGCGTCTTGCCTCACTCGAAACTTTCAAATTGGCCACGTCACGTATTCCTGAGGCGGAAATCGAACAACGGGCCAACGAGGAACTTGTACTACGGTATTTCGCGGTCAGGTCTTATGGCGACAACTTCAAAGGCAGCGTTCGTGATTGGTTAGACCATTTCATGGAAGACGTCCTATTCGGCAGAACCAAAGCAATGCACGACACCAAAGAGTTTGAAGAGTTCTTCGTGTTCATCTCGGAGAACTTCGGCGATGCAGCATTCTCTCGGTCGCGCGACGGCGAGGCGTTTGGGCGGTTAGCTCCAGCATATTTTGAATCAGTGGTTGGCGCTCTCGCCGGAAACCTCGATCTTGTCTCGGGAGAGTCTTCTGAGGACCTGAAAACACGTCTGAGTGCAATATTCGAGACATCCGCATTCAAAGCGGTGAGCGGACCGGGCGCAAATTCCAAGGGGAAGATGGAGGACAGGATTAACCTTGTCAGAAAGGCGTTCACCAAAGCATGACGCCGTTTCAAGAAATCGAGCGTGACCTCGAATGGCGCGAATCTGAAATGGCCGTGCTCAGAATTCTGCTGGCAGCTGACAACATTTCTGACAGAGAAAAATTGGTTTTGTTTCGTGCGGCATGGGCCCTGCTTTACGCACACTATGAAGGTTTTTGTAAGTTCGCTCTCACAGTTTACTTCGATGCGCTGCAGAACACTGGAAAGCTGTGTAAAAATCTTCCAGCCAAGACACAGGCCTTTGCTCTAAATAATAGTTTGAAATCAATTCGCAGCCTACCTACGCCGGATTTAATTTCCAGAATTCTAAATTTCGAAATCGAGTTTATGGAGAGCGCTGTAAATTTCCCAGAGGTGGATACAGAGCCCAACCTTTGGCCCAACACGCTGGGCAGCTTGCTCGAAGATGCTGACATCACAATTGAATCGCTCTCGGCGCATAATCGCGCCCTCGCCACGCTGGTAAATCGACGCAACAAAATAGCCCATGGCGAAAGAGATATGATCCCTGAATACAGCTACTACATCGGTTTCGAAGACGCCGTGAAAACCGTTATGTACGATCTTGCATTAGCGATTGATGAAAAGATGGCTCTGTAAGCAACAGAGCCCCGCCCTGCAGATAACTCTTTAGGCCGGCACAGCCTCTAGATTCGCTCGCGGGTCGAGTTGAACTGCTACTTCGATGCCGTCATCCGAAGCCTCAAGCCTTTTTTCCAACGGACTTTTGGCCCCATCCGTTGGCGCCGAATACCCTATATTATAACATTCTAATGCTAGGATGAAGGCCCGCTTCTAGCTAAACAGGTAAGATTTTGTTTCTGTTAAATAATGTTCGGTTCTGGTGGCATTCTGGAAAATGGCAATGAAACGTTTAAAGTGCCAGTCGCCCTTGCAGTTACAAAATTCTTTACTAAATCCTATATAAAGGAATTTATTGAAGGATTTTTGTTTTTGTCGAACCTTGAGAACAGTCGAACCATACCACCGCGCATCCTTCGACGCGGCACCGATTGGGCTTTGCGACGAACCAAGGCGTGGATACCCGGGTCAAGCCCGGGCATGACGAGGTTTGTCGTTATGGCGCGGGAACGGGTCGTGTGCGGTGACAGGCACCCTCCGGGGGATGTTCCGGGTGACGTTAAGTCGCGACGTTCCTCCTTCCCTCCGGGGGATGTTCCGGGCTTGCGCCGTGACGTTAAGTCACGACGTTCCGGGAATATTGTTCCGCGCTTTTTTTAGTTATGTGGTTGAAGTTGTTGGGTTTCTCACCCCGGTTTTTCGCGATGCCGGCCCCCGGTCAGACGATTCCGATCTCCCGGTACGGCTTGCCGGCGGGAACGCGGGCGTAGCCCATGTTGGTCAGGTCAATCGTCTGGTAGCCGCCGTCGAGGATCAATTCCGCGATGCCGCGTCCCGTTGCCGGGGCCTGCATGATGCCGTGGCCGGAGTAGCCGGTCGCTACATAGATATTTTCCATGCCCCCCGTCCAGGGCCCGATGATGGCGGTATGATCCAAGGTGCTGTTCGCGTAGTGGCCCTGCCAGACGTTTTCGACTTTCAGGGTCTCGAAGGCAGGGATCAGCTCAGCCAGGATGGGCCACAGCGTGTTCTCAAAATGGCCCGGCATCTCATCAAACGACCAGCCGGCGCTGCGGTTCCAGTCGGGCATGCCGCCGGAATAGCCGGTGGTTTCGGGCCGAATGCCGATATCCTTTTCCGTCTTGATCAACGGCAGGGGCTCAAGCTCTTGGTCGCATTTGAAATGAAAACAATCGCGCGACAAGGGTTCCACGGGCAAATCAAAGCCGATCAGTTTCGCCAATTCCCCGGACCAGGCGCCGGCGGCCAAAACAAACGTATCGGCTTCCACTGTTTCACCGGATTCCAGTGTGAGCGTGCGCGCGAGGCCACCCGCCCCTTCCCAACCGACAACCTTGTCATCGATATACGTCACACCTTGATGGCGGGCGCATTTTCGAAATCCCATCATTGCGGCGTAAGGGTCGAGCCAGCCGTCATCGGGGGAATGAACGCCCAGCACGATGTCTTCGGATTGTATGGATGGGAAACGTGCGCGGAGCGCGGCGGCATCCAGCAATTCCACATTGGCGCCGTTGGCGACTTGCGTGTGGTAATTGGCCTCCATTTCCTTATGGCCACCGTTGTCGGAAATGAACAGATAGCCGCCGCGATTGAACGAAATCGGCTGCGGATCGCCGCCTATGGCCATGTCGGTTTCGAACCGGGAGTAAAAATCCAACCCGAAGCCGCCCATGGCAATGTTCTCGGGCAGGCTGAAAATCTGGCGCACGCCGCCTTGCGAGCGCGGCGTCGCGGCATACTCGTAGGTCGGGTCGGGCTCGATCACCGCGACATTACCGCCGCGGCCGTCGCGAGTCAGGAAATAGGCGATGGACGAGCCGATGATGCCGCCGCCGATGATCGCGATGTCGAATTTCTTTGCCATGTTCGGTCTTCCCTATATGCGCGCCCCTATATGCGCGCCATGACGGCCTTGGTGATGTCCGCCGTGCCGTGCGGCCCGCCGAATTCCGCGGGGCGAATGTCGCCCGCGGCAAACCCATCGGTGACGGCGGCCTCCAAAACCTCCGCCGCGTCCCGGCACGGTTGATGATCATGCCGATCGGCCAGCCAGTCCAGCATCATCGCGGCGGAAAGAAACATCGCCACCGGATTAGCCAGCCCTTGGCCGGCAATGTCGGGCGCCGTACCATGGCAAGGCTGAAACAATCCGTAGTCATCGCCAAGGTCGGCGGACGGCGCCAACCCCATCCCGCCGATCAATCCCGCTGTGAGGTCCGAGATGATATCACCCAACAGGTTTTCCGCGACCATCACGTCATATTCCCAGGGCTTGCGAACCAGGTTCAGCGCCAGCGCGTCGATATAGGCGTGATCCGCCTCAATATCCGGAAACCCAGCGGCGCGTTCATCGAATACTTTTCGGAAGAAGGCCATGGAATGCAGGACGTTGGCTTTGTCGACGCATGTCACGCGCGGCGCGCCGGCCTTATTTCGCTTGGCCGCCAATTTGAAGGTGAAGTCGGTGACCCGCTCGGTGCCGGCGCGGGTAATCAGGCAACGGTCGCTGATTTCCGGATCGTTTTCGGGGCGCGGTTCGCGAATATCAATAAACAAACCTTCCGTTTGTTCGCGGATAATCACCATGTCGATGTCGGCGGCACGCGGGTCGGCCAGCGCAGACGGCACGCCCTTCATGGACTTGATCGGGCGGACGCCGGCGTACAGCTCCAACTGAAACCGCAGGTCCAATTGCGGATTAATCTCGGTGCCGTCGGTTTTGCGAACGTCCGGCAACCCCATGGCGCCCAGCAAAATGGCGTCGGCGGCCTCCGACGCGCGGTAGGTTTCATTGGGGAGGTCGGTGCCACGGGCCTGATAGCAATTGGCGCCGGCATCGAAGCTTTCGCAAATCAGCGCAAATCCACCAACCCGTTTTTGAACCGCCGCCAAGACGGCCTGACAGGCCTCCGTCACTTCGACGCCGATCCCATCGCCGGGCAATACGGCAATCCGAAATTCATTGTTTGTGGGCATGGGTTTCCTTACTCGTCTTGTCGCTCACCATGTTGCGCGCCTTGTCGACTATTAGCCTTCTCCGGTATGGCCGCGAGAAGGGGCGGCAAAATGCAGGGCATGCAAAAATTCAGGGGCATCGAATTCGGAAAAGGCTGCCATCTCTCCTCAAAGGTCATACGATGGGCGGGTAACACAGGCAATCAATTTGCCAAGCGGAGGGAACATTGAGCGACAAGAAAAAAGGCATCCGAAAAGGCCTGACCAATTACGGTGACGACGGGTTCTCGCTGTATCTCAGAAAATCCTTCATCAAGGCCATGGGCTATTCGGATGACGCCCTGTCGCGGCCGTTGATTGGGATCACCAACACCTATTCCGGTTACAACGCATGTCACGCCAACGTGCCGGACATTATTGATGCGGTAAAACGCGGCGTCATGCTGGCCGGCGGCCTGCCGATCGATTTTCCGACGATCTCTTTGCATGAATCGTTTGCCTTCCCGACTTCCATGTTTCTCCGCAATTTGATGTCCATAGATACCGAGGAAATGATCCGCGCCCAGCCCATGGATGCGGTGGTATTGGTGGGCGGATGCGACAAAACCGTCCCCGCACTTTTGATGGGCGCGGCATCGGCGGGTGTGCCGGCCATTGTCGCGGTGACCGGGCCGATGATGACCGGCACGCATCACGGCGAGCGCATTGGTGCCTGCACTGATTGCCGGCGGTTTTGGGCCAAATACAGAGGCGGCGAGATTGACGCCGATGAAGTTGAAGAATTGACCAATCAATTGGTGCCGACCGTCGGCACCTGCGGCGTCATGGGCACGGCCAGCACGATGGCGCTGATGACCGAAGCCATGGGCATGATGCTACCGGGCGGCGCGGCCATTCCGGCCACATTCGCCGACCGGCCGCGCCATGCGGAATTGACCGGCACGCGCGCGGTCGCCATGGCGGCGGAAGAATTGACCCCCAACAAAATCATGACCGAGGCGGCGTTCAGAAATGCTTTGCGGGTTTTGCTGGCCATCGGCGGCTCAACCAACGGCATCATCCATGCGGCCGCCATGGCTGGACGGCTCGGGATTGATATTGATCTTGATGCATTCGACGCGCTGGGACGCGATGTGCCGGTGCTGGTTGACCTGAAACCGTCGGGACAGTTTTACATGGAGGATCTGCATCGCGCCGGTGGTCTGGCACCCGTGCTTCGCGAATTGAAGGATCTTTTGGAATTGGATGCGCTGACGGTGACGGGGCGGACACTGGGCGAGGAAATCGACGCCCTGCCCGCGTCCTACCCCCAGAACGTTGTTCGGCCATTTGACGACCCGCTTTATCCCGGCGGCGGCATGGCTGTGCTGAGAGGCAACCTGGCACCCGACGGCGCCGTGATCAAACAAGCCGCCGCCGACCCAGCACTTCTGGTTCACGAAGGCCGTGCCGTTGTCTTCACGTCCTTGGCCGACATGGCCGAACGCATGGATGATCCGAATTTGGATGTCACTGAGAACGACGTGCTAGTTTTGCAAAATGCCGGACCGATTGGCGCGCCGGGCATGCCGGAAGCAGGCTATATCCCCATCCCGAAAAAATTGGCGGAACGGGGTGTGAAGGACATGGTGCGGATATCCGATGCGCGGATGAGCGGGACGGCTTTCGGCACAATCATCCTTCACGTGGCACCGGAAGCCGCCATCGGTGGACCGCTGGGCCTTGTCCGAAACGGCGACACGATCCGCCTGGATGTGCCGAACCGCGTTCTTGAATTGAATGTTGATGAAAGTGAGCTTGCTGAACGTCGCGCCGATTGGACGGCGCCTCCACCCCACCGAGGCGCCGAACGCGGTTATTTAAACTTATTTCTAGACGCCGTCACCCAGGCGCCTGAAGGTTGTGATTTCGAGTTTTTACGCAAGCGTCGATGAATACTCACATGGCATGAGAATGGTGAAATCAGACCCATCAAGATTCGGCGGAAATTTTCCAAAGACTGGCAATCAAAAGCTGCTGATAGCGACTTTGGTCTCCACGTGCCTTCGAGTTAGTGTCAATGGACGCCCCCGCTTAACAACCAGGGGCAAGCACCTTAGCCGCCCAAGAATAACCGCCCGACATCGGGGTTTTCCAGAAGTTCATCGCCCTTACCCGCGATGGCCAATTCACCGGATACCAAGACATAGCCCACATCGGCGAACTCCAGGCCTTTCTTGGCATTCTGTTCGACCATGATGATGGTTTTGCCTTCGGCATGCTGAAGGTCATCCAAAATTTCGAAGACCATGTCGATAAAACGCGGCTCAAGTCCGATGGAGGGCTCATCAACCAAAAGGACCTCAGGGCCCATCACAAGGGCGCGGGAAATCTCCAACAAACGCCGCTCACCGCCTGATAGGACCCCCGCTGCATGGGTGCGCCGGGCAGCAAGACGATCATATTTGGCAAACACGCGCTCGGCCGCTTCCTTGGCCTGATCGGGCGTATCCATCAAGTAGCCACCCATCCACAGGTTCTCTTCCACGGTCATGCCGGGAAAGATTGATTTGTCCTGCAGAATGTATGCGATGCCGCCGTGTTTAAGTTTCTGCGACGAGGTCATCGCAGTGACATCAGTCTTGTTGTCACCATCGCCAACCAAGATGTTGCCGGAAAAGATATTCGTAAATCCGAAGATCGAATGGAGGATCGTCGATTTGCCGGCACCATTGGGGCCAATTAAACAGAGCGACTGCCCTTTCGCGACCTGCAGATTGAAATCGTGTAGGATCTCCATTTTGCCGTATCCGGCTTTCAAATTGTCGATCCTGAGAAATGGGTCGTTGCCGGCAAGCTCAGCGATGCGCTCGACCGGAATGACCTCGGCCATGGCCTTAGCTTGTTTGTTGACGTCCTCGACCGAAATTACCGTATCGACGGCACCCATGTGGTAGCCCGAGGTGCTGCGATTTGCTGCCTCGGCATCGGTTTCTGCCACGGCGTCGATTGTTGTGTTTTCTTCAGACATCAGTGCGCCCCCAGGTATGCGTCGATAACGCGCTGGTCATTTTGGATTTCATCGGGTGTGCCATGGGCCAACAACTCGCCATGGGCCAGGCAATAAATATTGTCTGCTAAATTCATAACGACCCGCATGTTGTGTTCGATCACAAACAAGGTGATGCCGAATTCCGTATTGGCACGGTGCAGCCGATCCAAAAGCCCGTTGATCAGTGTCGGGTTGATGCCCGCCGTCGGCTCGTCCAGCAACAAAACTTCGGGATCGTTCATCAGCGCCATGGCGAATTCCAGAAGCTTCTGCTGACCGAAGCTCAAATCACCGGCCGACAGCTTTCGCTTTTGATAAAGTCCGACAAATTCAAGCAGATGCTCGGCCTTATCTTTCATTTCCGCTGGATATGGCTTGAACATGTCCAGAAACGCCGCGTTGCGGTGCGATACGGAAATCAACATGTTTTGGACGCCGTTCATGTTGCCGTAAATCCGCGTCTGCTGAAATGTCCTCAGCAAACCCAACCGGGCGATTTGCTGGACGTTCATTTTAGAAATTTCCTGGCCTTTGAACTTGATCGACCCTTCATCAATGGGCTGATAGCCAACCACGGAATTAAACAACGTTGTCTTACCTGAACCGTTCGGACCTATTAGGCCGGTGATCCGGCCAACCGGCACCTCCATGGAAACTTTGTGGTTGGCAACAACGCCGCCATAGGATTTCGAGACGCCCTCAACTTCGATGATATTTGTCATTGGGTCGCCTCCTTGGCCTGATCATCGATGGCATTGGACTCTTCAACTTCGACGCCGAACCAATGAGGATACTTATCTTCGAGATAACCCATGATGCCTTGTTGGAAGAAAACGACGTTGACGATAATGATCACGCCCAGCGCGATCCATTGCCAACCCAGGAAATAGGTCCAGGTCGTTTCTTTAATAATGTGAAACAAGATCGCGCCGAGAACCGGTCCCCACAACGTCCCCTTACCACCCAACAGCGCCATAGCGACCATAAAGATGCCAAAGGTAATGGTTGGGAACGCCACTTCCAGCGGCTCAATGAAACCAGTCATATTGCCGAACAATCCGCCGGTGATCCCAAGAAAGAACGCTGAAATTGTCCAGGCCACGGTTTTGTGGCGCAAGGTGTGGACGCCCATCGCTTCGGCCTTGTCTTCATCGTCGCGAATGGCGTTCAATGCTAAGCCGAAGCGGGTCGTGTACAACCATTTCAAGAAGGCGAAGGTCGCGATCGCCGACGCAAAGCATAAGACATAAAAGAATTCCGATTTGCCGTCACCAGAGCCCGGGTAGACAGGTAATGCAATCCCGCCGCCGCCGCCGACCCATTCCCAGGCGCCGATCAGTTCACCGGCTGAGAGCGCAATGGCCAGTGTGCCAATTGCAAAGTATGGCCCGCGCAATCCAAATACGGTCCAACCCAGGATCGCCGCCAAGAATGCGGACCCCAAAGCGGCCAAAAGCAGACCGACACCCAGGCCGATGTAATACTGTGTATCGGTGAACACGGCCTTGTCGGCACCGTGGGCGGCCGTATAGACGCCGACGTCGTAAAACATCCCGACCTGCGTGATCGCACAAATATACATGCCGGTACCAAAGAAGAAGATGTTACCGAGCGAGTTGTAGCCCATCTGCCCACCCATGGTGTCCCAGGTCTGAGCAAACAGCACCATGATCCACAAGACGGCTATTTGAAATGTGTAGGCCGGAAACAGGATCGGCCCGAGGATGCCAAATCCTAGAAGAAATGCGTAGGTCAATTTTTCCCGTTGCGAAAACGACATAAAATATTCCCCTATTGGACCGCTTGGCGGTTGCGGCGCATCTGCACCTGACGCCAGACCAGAACTGCCAACAACAGCCCCACAACCGTGACCTGCTGCAGTTCAGCTCCAAACACGAAACCACCATATTGTTCGGCTACACCCAAACCCAGTGCCGCCATGACAACGCCTGGCAGATTACCCAACCCGGCGGCCACCACGATGACGAATGAACGGATGGAATGGGGCACCCCGTAGAACGGCTGGATCACCCAAATCATTGAAATCATGACGCCTGCTGCGCCGCAAATAGCGCAATTCAGCGCATAAGTGAAGGCATAGACACGATCCGTGTCGATCCCCATCACCTTGGCGGCCCGCGCATCCTGGGATGTTGCCCGAATGGCTTGCCCCATACGGCTTTTTTTCATAAACAAAACAACGGCGACGGCTAAGACGATGCAAATGATGAACGAAATAAACTTGATCGTCGCGACGGTAACGCTGCCATCAAAAAATTCTTTCGTGTCGAAACCGGACTCGGCAATTTGAACTTCCGGCCCGAACGCCAGGTTCAACCCTTGTTGAATAACGATTGCCAACCCGAATGTCGCCAACAGGGAAATAAACATGTCTTTGTCGACAACCCGGCTGATGATCAACCGGTAGGTCACCCAACCGAAGGCGAACATGCCGACAATGGCGACCGGCATCGAAAGGATTGGATGAATTCCAATAGAGCCCGCATACCAAGCGAAATATCCGCCCATGATGACGAATTCACCTTGAGCGAGGTTTTTGACGTTCATCACACCCCATACCAAGGCCAAGCCATAAGCGGCGAGCGCGAAGATGGCGCCAATGAACAAGCCGTCCAAAAGAAGTTGAATGTTCAACAGCGGCGCTAAAACGAGCAGGTTAATATTGTCGAGCATACAGGGTCTCCGGCAATCAGGGTTCCGGTAAATAGCGCACCGCCCCCACCAATCGGCGGGGGCGGTGTTGTTATTTTAAATCACGCACCCGTGCGTGTCTCAGCCTTATTTGGCTTTCCTCGGGTGCATAACTTTATGCGAAGCAAATGCCGCCGGCGCGACGACGTTGTATTTGCCGCCTTGGATTTGCCGCAAAGCCATCGGCTTGGCGACATTGTTACCGGCCTTCGAGAACTTGATGTTCCCATAGAACGATTGCATGTCCGTGGCCGAGAGGGCGTCACGAACTTTTTCCGTATCAAAGGACTGCGCACGCTCAAACGCATCTTTCCAGACCTGTACCGCGGCCGAAGCCTGGGCAGCCTGATATGGCACGTTCTTGTAGCCATCGTAGGTTTTCTTGAACAATGCATCGTACTGCGCGGCGGTGCCGAACATGGCATCTTTGTACGCCATTGTTTCAGCCCACTGCGTCGGGCAAAGGAAACCATCCACGGAAGCACCGAACTTCTTCACGATTTTCGAAGACTCGCAATGCGTCATGGCGACCATGGGCGTTTTGATCTTCATTTCCTTGATTTGACGCGCTGCCGTCGCGGCACCTTTTGAGTGGCCGGATACGACCAGAAGGTCAGGCTTCAATGCCTTTACCTTGGTCAACGTCGCCGACATATCAGAAAGATCACGCGGCAGTTTGTCGTCAATAACGATTTTAAGGCCGTGCTTCTTAATATCGTCGATGACACCGGCGCGGACGTCCAAGGAGAACGGATCGTTCTCAAACGCCATGGCGACTTTTACGCTGCCCGGTTTCTTGCCGGCTTTCTTCGCCAATTCGGCTGCCAACGCGATGGAGCTTGCAAGGTATTGTTCGGAGGTCGAAAGGACCGCGAACAGATACTTGTAGCCCTTAGTGAACAAGGACCGTGATGCGCCTTCCGCCTCGACCATCGGAACCTTGTACTTCTCAATCACCGGGGCTGCTGCCTTGGTCGTCGCCGAGCTGTACGGTCCAAGGGTAAACTTGATACCGTCCTGCTTGATCAGACGTTCGAAAAGCTGTGCGGTACGAGCCGGCGTTGATTCATCATCATAATAGACGATTTTGATTTTATAAGCCTTGCCGCCAACTTTGACGCCGCCGCCTTCGTTAATCAATTTGACAGCCAGATTATAGCCGTTCTTCGCGTGAATTCCGTTCGTCGAGTACTTGCCCGTGAACGAAATCGCGGAGCCGATGACAATCGTGTCGCCTTCCACTTTCGCCGCGACTGGACCGGCTGCCAACAGCGCTGTTGCCGCAACACCGAACGCCAACGCGCTGATATACTTCTTGCTTGAAGACATAGATTCCTCCCTTAGTTTTGATCGGCGATTTCCCAAATTCGCGAATTGATTCCGCGGAACAGGCCACCCGGGAAGGAATAATACCCATGTCCCGGCGTCACGCAACCGAAACCGGCGTACATTAGCAACGCCGAAGTTTCGATTCCCTAACCTGAAAACGTAATAATTTACTACTCCGGGTTGCCGTTCGCCGGCTTGGTCCCCGGCACCCAACGCTGAACCGTAACGTTTTTACCCGATTGGGTTCGATAGAGCTTGGGTTTAACGACTTGGCCGACACCCGGCGTTTTTTCGGCTCGGATAAACGATAAACGCATTTCATCGAGTGGGATTTCGGCGCGGTGCGCACGATTACGGGCTTTCGAATAGGCAGACGTTTCTTTCGTCATCGAGGTGATTTTATCGGTTCCCATATGGCCGAAACGGCGCCAAATGGCGTCGAGAAATCCCTCCACTTCGCTTGAAAGAAACAAATCAGCATCGAGAGTGGGCCGTCCCTTGGAAAACGCAATGTAAACGTTTGGTTCCAATGGGCCGCGTTCATCAGCCACAAATACCGCCGGCATCAATTTCCGGCCCTCAAAGGCAACGGCGAAATAGGCCTGTGAGAGAAATAGCAGCCCCTGAAGTTTTTGCGGTTGAAGGTATTCGTTCTCGGCCAGAGCGGTGTCGGCGAAGAAAAACGCAACATCGAACGCATTGTTGACTTCAGCAGCCATCGTATCAAACCCTTGACGTATCACCGCCGCCAATCAAATGCGGCAAATCCCTTATAGAATAATAAATGACGTATAAATTAAAAGAAGCCGTTAACGTCAAAAAATTTGACGCGCGGTTGGGTTATCCGATGACGTCGAGCAAATTGCGTTCTTGTTCCTCGGTCCGTCGGATGACTTCTGCATTGGCTTTATAGGCCGCTTCTGCACTGATGAGGCGGGCAAATTCTGAAACAAGATTGGTACCCCCCCTCACCCACGAAGATTTGTGTTTGCACGCGACCACCTGTATTGCCGCGCCCAACATCTAGCGAGACGCTGCGGGCTTCAGATGCCTTGAAGCCAGGCGTATTCACATTCACTACGTTATGCGCGATCACGGTCGCCCGTTCGGCGCTGTTGCGAAGACCGGAAACTGCAGTCGAAAGGATTGAGCCTATTGCCATGGCAATGAAGATAACCCGCACGATGTGTGAATGTCGATGATGGCGATCACATGATCAAAGAACGCGGGCATAATAAAACCGGGGAAACCCAATAAACAACAAACGCGCGTTACATCATGATCAAAGCCGTATGCTGATCTCCGTCCCGGTGACATCCGGTTCACCGTGGATGATCTTGGCGTTATTCTCGTAGGTTTGGATGGCCTTGCCGATGATGCCACCGATCTGGCGAGCTCGAATGGCAGGGTCGTCATCGTTGGCGCTGTTGGCGCCGTAATATTCGACCAGAGACGTGAAATCCTGGCTGGGAACAACCAACCGGCCATGATGACGTGATGAATTTTGTTGGCCGTTTTGACCAAACCTGGCGTCACGGCGCAGGTCGTCCTGCAACACGAACGGCGCCGTATCGAAGGCCGTGGGCAGACTGCCATTGGACTCTTCAATCTGTCCGCTTTGCGATGCGACCCGGCTTGCCGGAATGCCACGCGCCACCGCCACGCTTTGCGCGGGCGTAGGAGCATATATTTTCGGCAGTTGGGCCATAACGCGTATTTATCCTAATATTCGACATTATCGAACCAGACGTCCGAAGTTGTCGAAAATCACCTACCACTACACAACGGCGCCCTCGCATTTTCCGCGCGATTGCACCACACCACCGTTAAATATGCCACGTGAAGATGTCAAAGTCAATTCCATTGCCATGGCAAAATCGCACGGCAAGTCATTGATTCTAATAAGTTAAGGGTGATTTATTTTCGGAGGAATCTATCGATAAACCGAATGGCCTCAAGCGCACCGCCAAAATCGTAAAGATTGTTATGATTGGCGCCGGTAATCCAATGAACCTGTTTTGGTTCGCTTGCCGCTTCAAACAACTGCTTACCCAGCTTTTGCGGCACCACTTTGTCTTGGTCACCATGAAATATGAATAACGGCGCGTCGATGTCGCTAATTTTCGCAAGGGAGTCATAGCGGTCTTTGACCAGAAGTTTCGCCGGCACATACGGGTAATGCCCCGCTGCGGCGTCGGGCATCGACGTAAAGGGGGCTTCAAGCACGACGGCGCCTACCGGCGTAGCGGAGACGGCCAAACGGTGCGCCATTTCGACTGCGATGCCTGTACCCAATGATTCGCCATACATGATTTGCGCGGCGGGCAAAATTCCTTGGGTTTTAAGGAACTCAATCACCGCCTCGCCATCAGCATAGAGCCCTTGTTCTGACGGCGAACCGGGATTGCCACCGTAACCACGGTATCCGGCTAACAAGACGCCGTAACCGTGATTCAAGTATGGACGGGCTTTCTCGGCTCGGTCCACGATCGCACCAGCATTTCCGTGGAAATAGACCAAGGTCGGTTGTCCCGATTTCGGCGGCGCATACCAAGAACTTACCAACAAACCGTCTCTTGTTTTCAGTTCAATTGTCCGCATTTCGGGCACGCCAGCGGCAGTCGGCGACAGCGACGGTCCGCCGGGGTGATACATGAGGTGGCGTTGGGCAACATATAGTGCGCCAACCAACCCCATATACGCGGCCAATAAACCGGCCAGAATACCTGTCATTTTAACAATATGCGGCGACCTGGAGATGGCACGCTCAGCTAAACTCTTCGTGCAATTTCAACCAATTGCCATCGGCTTGTTGGCAGGCCGTGCCTGATCCAGAAAAAACGCCATCCTTCAAAACGACTGACGAACGGTACTGGCGGCACAACTGGCCGTTTCCGCTTTTGAAGGAGGCGACCGAGCGGAAAATCCCGGAATTTCCCGTTTCAGGATTTTGCCAGCGAACGACATCTCCGTCGGATTTGGTGTTTAGCGCCAAACGCGCGGATGAATCATGCTGTGCCTGATCGGACGGGATTAAAAAGCGTGAAGCCGCGTACCCCGCGCTACCGCCAACCATAACGCCCGTAGCGATAAACGCGGTTTTAGCAAATCCACCGCCAAACTGCGCGCCGACATAGCCACCGGCTGCCGCGCCGCCCAATGTCGCGGCCAATTCGACCATGCTGACATTTCCAAATCGATCCATGGTATCGGCACAACCGGTAACCGAAAGTGCAAGGGCTCCGGCAATTATTGATTTAAACTTTCGCATCATTTTGCTCCTTCTGGAGTCAACGTTTGAGATCGGATAGTTTTTCGCCAGGCGCGAGACAAAAGAACTCCGCTGCGATGGGGGTCATTAAAGGGCAGGTCTGATAGGTCTGCTCTTTAAATATCGCGGTTCTTCCGAATCGGCGACATTCGTCACCTGCAAGGCGACCTATTTCCGCTGGCGTTGTCCCCCTCTTGCTATAGCAAATCGTAACATCGCTGCGGTCTTCAATGCCTTTGCCGAAAGTCGCTAACTCTCGATCAAATTCGCCCTCATTCAAGACGTAAGCCGGCGCGGAACACCCAGCCAACATCAGCAATGATGTGGCAAAAGTCGATATTTTTATGAACCGCGTACTTATCATGTTGATATCTCATAACGAATCACCGAATCCAGTGCAACCTTTATGCACTCATTAACATTAGGGCGGCGTTGCCGCCTGCCGCCGTGGTGTTGACGCTGAGAGTTCGCTCAACGGCAAACCGGTGCAGGTAACGAGGGCCGCCAGCTTTCGGCCCCGTCCCGGACAAATCCTGTCCGCCAAATGGTTGCACGCCAACTACGGCGCCGATGAAATTACGATTGATATATACCCCCATTTCCCAAGTGAACTCGATTTTCGATGCCCTGAGATGGAGATTCTGCTATAAGTTTCAATACGTTGAGGTGTTAATGGAGTGGTTCGCATGGCACACCCGATGGGTGAATCGAAACGGGACGGCCTTCGGATCGA
>JABJBP010000016.1 GCA_018665815.1 Rhodospirillaceae bacterium | reverse complement strand
GGCGGCATCGGAGCGCGATGAAATGCATTTGTCGATTTCCGTGCTCAGCCCGCAAACGCCGATGGCTTTCAAAGATGAGGCTGATTTCATGCGCCAATTGCGGGCCGGGCGCGATGGTTTGGTCATTTCGGACGGCAACCGGCGCGCCTTGTTCCTGCCCTCTGTTTGGGAACAACTGAGCGATCCCGCTGTCTTCGTCAGCCGGCTCAAGCAGAAGGCCGGCCTGGCACCCGATCATTGGTCCGACACTTTCCGTGCCCAGCGGTTCGTGACAGAAAGTGTTTCCATTGATGATTTGGAAAGCTGAGCCAGAGCTATTCGTAAAATCTGACCTAACACGAAATTGACGGAATTTCAGCGACATCCGCGTTGACTTCCCGGCGGTCTTGCGCGACCCATGAACATCAGCGTCTCGTCACACGGAACGGAAGGAATTGGGCCGTGATTAATATCGGATTGGGTTTAGCCAAGCAGGTCGTCGACATCAGCCGCCGGGCCGGCACGGAAATCATGAAGGTCTATCAAACCGATTTCGCCGTCGAAGAAAAAGCCGACAGTTCACCGGTCACCGAGGCCGACCAGTTGGCCGAAGACGTGATCTTACGCTCGATCCGAGAAGGCATCACCGGCGAATTCCCCATCATCAGCGAAGAAGCCTTTTCCGCCGGCAACGCACCGGTCGTTCGCGATCAGGTGTTCTGGCTGGTTGATCCGCTCGACGGCACCAAGGAATTTATCAGCCGCAATGGCGAGTTCACTGTCAACGTGGCACTAATCGAAAACACCCGGCCCATATTGGGTGTCGTTCATCTGCCGGCCCAAAACGTTACCTACTTTGGATTCAATATGGGCGCCTTCCGCATGACTGGCGATGAGCCGCGCCAGGAAATCAAATGCCGCCAAGCACCCGCCGGCGGCCTTTCGGCCCTGGTTAGCCGCTCGCACCGCACACCGGAAGTTGATGCCTACCTGCAGAAATTCCAAATCGCCAATGAAGTCAGCGCCGGCAGCTCGTTGAAATTTTGCCGCCTCGCCGAGGCTGCTGCCGACATTTATCCGCGTATGGGACGGACCATGGAATGGGACACCGCCGCCGGGCACGCCGTGTTACGGTTTGCCGGTGGCACCATTCAACGCCTCGACGGTTCGGAATTGGGTTACGGCAAAGCGGGGTTCGAAAACCCGCACTTCGTCGCCGCCGGTCCCGGCGTGTTGGGCGCCTGAACGGCGGCAGGGCGGTGCCCCCTACCCCTCATCAAATTACCTCCGCCGACGACGGGGGTGTAAAATCCGCGGCCAGCTTGCTGGCCGATGGCAGGCTTGTCGCCTTTCCCACCGAGACGGTTTATGGCCTCGGTGCCGACGCCACCAATGACAAAGCCGTGGCCGCCATCTTCGCCGCCAAGGACCGGCCCAGCTTCAACCCACTGATTGTCCATGTGCCAGATACCGCTTCCGCCGCTGCATTCGTTTCATTTGATCACCGAGCCGAGATTCTGGCCGAACGTTTTTGGCCGGGCGCGCTATCCATCGTGGCGCCACAATTATCGGATAGCCCGTTGTCACATCTGGTCAGCGCCGGACTGGAAACAGCAGCCATCCGTGTGCCCTCACACCCTGTCGCGCGCGCCATCCTCACGGCCTGCCGCTGCCCGGTCGCGGCACCCAGTGCCAACCGTTCGGGTCAGGTCAGCCCGACCACTGCGGTGCATGTCGCCCAATCACTACCCGGCGGCGATGATGGCGGACCGGCATTGATTGTCGACGGGGGCGCCTGTGCGCTGGGCCTCGAATCCACTGTTGTAGATCTTTCCACCGCGACGCCGACGCTTTTGCGCCCGGGCGGGGTTAGCTTGGAAGACCTGGAAGACGCGCTCGGCCCAATCGCCCTCGCCACAAGCGATGATCATGCGCCGAAATCGCCCGGTATGCTCAGCCGTCACTACGCACCGGCGACACCGTTACGCCTGGACGCCAAGACTGCGGGCAACAATGAATGCCTGCTGGGGTTTGGGCCAGATGCACCAAACGCTGCCCTCAACCTAAGCCCGACTGGTGACACGGAAGAGGCCGCGGCCAACCTGTTTGCCATGTTGCGCACCCTGGATGCGCAAGGGCATACAAAAATTGCCGTCTCGCCAATTCCCGACACCGACCTTGGCCGCGCCATCAATGACCGCCTGCGCCGCGCCGCGGCGACGGATGGAACGCCGTGAGTCGTTCATCCGAGATCGCCATCCTGGATATGGAATGGACCGTATGGGAAGGGTCCTGGCGACGCGATGGGCAAGGCCCTGGAGAATTTCGCGAAGTTATCCAAATCGGCATAATCAAGCTGACCGACACGGCGGACATGGAGGAGACGGAAGACATACAGATACTGATCCGGCCCGTCCTCAACCCGGAACTCAGTGAGTATTTCATCAATCTTACTGGGATCACACAAAGCCAAGTCGATGAACAAGGCCTCCCCATGCCCGAAGCGCTCGCCACGATGCAGACCTTTTTGAAGCCGGGTATGCCAACCATCTATTCCAACGGCGTAGATGGAAATATTTTGGATGAGAACTGCCAAAAAATCGGCATCCCCTTCCCTTTCGCGCCCGATAAGTTTGCTGATATCCACTCAAATCTGGACGACTTTTTGAATGTCCACCCCAGGGATTTGGTAAGCAGCCGCCTGCCGGAAACCATGGGGTTCTCTCCGCCAGGACATGCCCATGATGCCATCGCTGATTGCCGGTGTATCGCCGAGGCGCTTCGAATTATGCGCCGCGCCGGTTCTTTTTGATGGCTTGTTTTCAAAGGTTGGGTTGCCTTTCCGGTGATCGGCTTCTTATAACCGTCATATGACAAATAACACCGAAGCACTGAATGCGATCCGAGAAGCCGTTGGTCCCAAGGGTTGGGTCGATGCGGCCGATGAAGTCGAACCCTATGTCACGGAGACGCGCGGGCTTTGGCGTGGCAAATGCGATCTCGTCGTCAGCCCGGCCTCGACCAAAGAGACTGCCGCCGTTGTCCGCATATGTGCCGATGGCGAAATACCCATTGTCGCCATGGGCGGCAACACTGGCTTGGTCGGCGGCGGTTTGCCGAATGGCGGAATCGTGTTGGCCACGCACCGGATGAACATGGTCCGTGATATCGATCCGGTGGACAACACCATGACAGTCGAAGCCGGATGTATCTTAGCGGATCTGCAAACGGCGGCGGAAAGCGTCGACCGGCTGTTTCCGCTTAGCCTCGGCGCCGAAGGCAGTTGCCGTATCGGTGGCAACCTTTCAACAAATGCCGGCGGTGTTCAGGTTTTGCGCTACGGTAATACGCGCGACCTGGTGCTTGGTATCGAGGCGGTGTTACCCGATGGGCGCATATGGAACGACCTCACACGTTTGCGCAAAGACAACACCGGTTACGACATGAAGCATTTGTTGATCGGCGGTGAAGGCACGCTGGGCGTCATCACCGCGGCGGTCCTAAAGTTATTTCCACGGCCGCGACGCACTGAAACTGCGTTTGTCGGCGCCGCCAGCCCGGAAGCTATCCTGGCATTGTTCACACGCGCCAATACGACGCTTGGCAACATGCTGTCGGGGTTCGAATACGCCAGTCAATTCGCCGCGCAGGTTTCCTTTGATCATATGGAAGGTGTCAGCAATCCATTGTCCGGCGTCTATCCCGCCTATGGATTGATCGAGGTCTCCAATTTGGCCGATGACGACACCGCGCGTGACGCTCTTGAAGCCGTGCTTGCCGATGCGCTGGAGGACGAAGTGATCGTTGATGCGGTGGTCGCGCAATCCGAAACTCAATCGGCAGCAATATGGAAGATCCGCGAATCGATCCCCGAATCGCAACGCGAAGAAGGCGCATCAATAAAGCACGACGTCGCCGTCCCGGTGTCACGTGTTGCCGAATTTATCCGCGAAGCAAATAAGCGCATCATCAAGGAATTGCCCGGCACCCGGCCCTGCGCGTTCGGCCATATGGGGGACGGCAATATTCATTACAACCTGACGCAACCGCCCGAGATGGACGGTCAGGCGTTTATGGATGAATGGGGACGGTTCAAGAAAATCGTCCATAATTTGGTCGCCGATATGGATGGAAGTTTCAGCGCCGAGCACGGCATCGGAACCCTAAAGCGTGACGACCTCGCGACCTATAAACAAGATGTCGCCATTGATATGATGCGGACGATTAAAAACGCGCTGGATCCCAAGAACATTATGAACCCTGGCAAGGTTTTGCCAGACTGATCAGATACGGATGAGCGCCAGCGGCCCCGCGATTGTTAATCGATTTCAGGCGACCTCAAAATGCGCCTCAACGGGCTCACATAATGCGCCGTTCACCGGCACGAGGTCTTGCGGACAAGCGGAAAACACCACGACACAATCCATCTCGGCACGAAGCGTAATGAAATCCCCTGCCCGGCTTTCAGGCGGCTCATAACTCAGCGCGCCTTCTGGCGTCCACGGGATATTCATGAACAGGTTCAGCGGCGATGGCGTTTTCGAACTTTGAAGCCCCAATTCGGAGAGCGCTGCCGCAAGATTGTCTGTGCAGTTATCATGATCATCAGCTCCCAAAATGGCATAACGATGGGTGTCGCAGGCCGCCATTAGGGTATCATGGATGCCGGGTGAAGTATCTTCAGTGACGCTCAAGATCGATCGGCGATGATTGGTGACATAACTGTCACCGACAGCCAGCATCAGCTTTTGCACCTGCACGCGCGTTGCCTCCATCGACATGCATTCATCCATATCACCGCTATTGAATGCCCAGGTATCGACGACCTGATTGCCGTGCGTGTTGATGACTTTCACCGACTGCCCGGCATTTAGTTTGGCGGCCATGCCGCCACGGGCTGGAATTTCAATTTGTTCAGTCATGGTTTCAGCCTTTCAATGCCGCTTGTTGTTCTGCCTTGAAGCCGACGATAACGTCGCTTCGGACTTCAAATACCGGGCGCTTAATTAATGCTGGATGTTCAAGCATTAAAGCCCGCGCTTTGGTCGCGTTGACATCAGTCGTTTCGGCATCGGGAAGTTTGCGCCACGTCGTGCCGCGCCGGTTCAGCAATGTTTCCCAACCCGTACCGGCCAGCCAGCGGTCCAATTCAGGCCCATCCAGACCATCGGCGCGAACATCATGAAACCGATGATTTAATTCTTCTGCAATCAACCATTTCAAGGCCTTACGGCACGTATCGCAGTTCTTGAGCCCGTAGACGGTGATCATATGAAAAATCCCTCGGTCGATCCTATTGTTCGGAGGCGGGTTCGCCCTATATGTTTAGAGTTAAGGAGACCGGAACCGGGACTAGGAATCAAGGACTCAGAGACACACCATGCTCGCACTTATTTCGCCGGCCAAAAAACTCGATTTCGAGACTGAGCCGAAGCTCAACGACCACACGCAGCCCGACCTGCTGAGCCAATCGGAAATTCTGGTAAAATCAGCCCGCCGGCTGAGCCGGAACCAATTGGCCCAAACCATGAAGCTTAGCGACAATTTGGCTGATCTCAATTATCAGCGCTACCAGGATTTTTCGACACCGTTCGACCTGGGTAACGCCAAACAGGCGGCACTGGTGTTCAACGGCGATACCTATGTCGGCCTGCAAGCCGGCAGCCTGACGAAAGCGGACATGAAGTTCGCGCAAAACCATCTGCGCATTCTTTCCGGTTTGTATGGCGTGCTCCGGCCGCTTGATCTGATTCAGCCCTACCGGCTGGAAATGGGCGCCCGGTTCAAGCCGCCGCGCAAGACCGATCTCTACGATTTCTGGGACGGTCAGATTACTGATGCACTCAATCAGGTGCTTGACGGCCAAAAAGACAATACAGTCGTCAATTGTGCCTCGAATGAGTATTTCAAGTCGGTAAAAGCGAAGAAATTGGACGGCCCCGTGATCACACCTGTATTTAAGGAAATCAAGGACGGTCAATCGCGCGTGATCGGCATGTTCGCAAAACAGGCTCGAGGCGCCATGGCCCGTCATATGATCACCAATCGGATAGAGACGCCCGAAGGCCTTAAAAGTTTCGATTGGGGCGGCTACGAATACCGCGATGATCTGTCGGATGACAAATCATGGGTGTTCACCAGGAATCAGCCGCCGCCGGTGGGCGCCAAATGACTAACATCCCCATCAATTCCGAGCGCCTTTGGGCGACACTGATGGAAATGGCGGAAATCGGTGCAACGGAAAAAGGCGGCAACTGCCGCCTTGCCCTGACAGACCTGGACAAGCAAGGCCGAGACCTTTTCATCAAATGGTGTAAGGACGCCGGCTGCACAATCTCGATTGATGGCATTGGCAACATTTTCGCGCAACGACCAGGCCGCGATCCATCGTTGCCGCCGGTCATGGCCGGCAGTCATTTGGACACACAGCCGACGGGCGGACGGTTCGATGGCGTGCTTGGTGTTTTAGCGGGATTGGAGGTAATTCGCACGATGAATGACCATGGGGTTGAAACGGATGCCCCGGTTGAGGTCGTTTGCTGGACCAACGAGGAAGGATCGCGGTTTTCGCCGTCAATGATGGGGTCGGGTGTTTTCGCCGGGCAATATGATATCACCGAAATTCGGGCCACCGAGGACGTTGACGG
The DNA here is from genome assembly GCA_018665815.1 of Rhodospirillaceae bacterium. GTDB lineage: Bacteria > Pseudomonadota > Alphaproteobacteria > Rhodospirillales > Casp-alpha2 > UBA3470. Next base: position 16,030 of record JABJBP010000016.1, on the reverse strand, counting down.
CGCAGTGTTGAGCGATGAGCTGGAACGCATCGGTTTCGCCGGCGATGCGCCAGTCGGCGGCCGTGATATCGGCGCCTATTTCGAACTCCACATTGAACAAGGCCCGATCCTGGAAGCCGAAGAAAAAACCATCGGCGTCGTCACGGCTGCCCAAGGCCAACGCTGGTATGAAATCACGCTAACCGGCCAGGAAAGCCACGCCGGTCCGACCCCCATGCCGCGCCGCAAGGATGCCCTGGTCGCCGCGGCAAAGGTTGTTCAAGAGGTCAACCGGATCGGCCATGCCCACGCCCCTCATGCCTGTGCCACCGTGGGCCATATGCAAGTCAGCCCGAATTCCCGCAATGTCATACCCGGTAGCGTGTTCCTTACGGTAGATTTTCGTCACCCCTCGGACGACACGCTAATGAAGATGGACGAAGAATTGAAGAGCTTTTGCGCCAACTTGCTTGAGACCGACAAGGTCGAATCCGAAGTTGTTGATTTTATGTATTTCCCACCGCAACCGTTCGAGGAAAATTGTGTCGATGCGGTTCGCGAAGGGGCCAAAGCCGCGGGATACAGCCATATGGACATCATATCCGGGGCCGGCCATGACGCAGTGTATATTGCCGATATGGCACCCGTGGGTATGATTTTTGTGCCTTGCGAGGATGGCATCAGCCATAACGAGATTGAGAACGCCACCCCGGAAGACTGCGCCGCCGGCTGCCAGGTATTGCTTCATGCCGTGCTGGAGCGCGCCGAACAATCAAGTTGACGACATCGCCCCCCAATGACCCGTGGTCGCGCCCCTGGCGGACAGGCTTCAAAGCCGCCGCCGGTGTGCCCGCGCTGGGCCTGTTCTTCGCGTTGACCGGATACGGCGCGATGACGCAAGCCGGCGACATGGACGTTTGGGTCATGCTGGGGTCGGTTGTATTGATCTGGTCAATGCCGGCGCTGATGACATTTTCGGAGGTCGCAGTTGTCGGCGGCGGCATCTGGGCGATGTTCGCTGCGGTGTTGTTCGCCAATCTTAGAAACATTCCCATGATCGTCACCTCGCTGCCGCTCATTCGTACCGAGCGGCGGCCGGGCTGGCAGGATTTTCTGTTTGCCCAACTGTTGTCGCCGACCACTTGGTTGCATTCCTTGATGGATAGCGACCGAATCCCTCTGAAATCTAGGCGGAGTTATTTTACGGCCTTTAGCTTGACGGTATTTGCCAGTGCACTGGTCGGCGCCACGGTGGGATACTTCGGAGTCGAATATTTGCCCGCGGAATTGCGCCCGCCATTGTTGATCCTCACACCTTTGTATCTTTTGCTGATCATCTTGTCGGTGCGCCGCCTCAGCGGGTATCTGTCGTTGGTGTTTGGCGCGGCGGCTCTCCCGTATCTCATGGCCTGGTCGGTGGAGTGGGGATTGGCGCTCGGCGGATTGGGTGCCGGCACCTTGGGCTTTCTGATTGGCGGTGGACTACGCCGCAAAGCGTCATCATGATGATGGATATAGCCTGGATATTGCTGTTGGTCGGGTTCGCCGCCGCGTTTTTGATCCGCGCCACGGGGGTCGTCATTTCCGGGCATGTGGAGCCTGAAACTCCGTTGTTTGATTGGTTCGCCTGTGTTGGCCAGGCCCTGGTCGGTGGCCTGATGGTCCGGGCTATATTGTTGCCGACGACCCCGCTGGCCGAAACTCTTCTGGCGGACCGATTAATTGCCATTGCCGCCGCATTTTTGATGTTTTTTCTTGCCGGCAGAAAGCTGCTGCCAAGCACCTTCGTAGGCGTCGCCACATTGGCAATTTTAGGTATGTTGCGCAGCCTTTAGACAAAGCTGTGGGTATGCTTGCAGAGGCCGAAAGGCGGTCCTATTTTGTCTGGCGTCTCAACCTTTTGAGAGGAAGGCCTGCTATGGCGAACTACCACGCCCCCCTCGATGAAATGCGGTTCATTATTCAAGACGTCGTCGGCCTTGAGCCGATTACGGCGTTGCCGGGCTGCGAGGACGTGATGCCGGATTTGGTTGATGCAATCTTGGAGGAAGCCGGAAAACTGGGCGCTGAAGTTCTCGCGCCTATAAACCACAGTGGTGACGAGCAAGGTTGCAGCTTGGAAAACGGCGTTGTCCGGACCCCAGAAGGTTTCCCAGAAGCTTACCGCCAGTATGTCGAGGGCGGTTGGAACGGTCTTGCCGCTGATGTGGAGTTTGGCGGCCAAGGTTTGCCGTGGCTAATTTCGACGGCCGTTTCCGAAGTTTGGCATGCCTCCAACATGGCTTTCGGACTTTGTCCAATGCTGACCCAAGGCGCCGTTGAATTATTGGGCGCTCACGGATCGGCGGACCTCAAAGCGGTTTACATGGAGAAAATGGTCAGCGGAGAATGGACGGGAACCATGAACCTGACGGAACCGCAGGCCGGCTCGGATCTTGGCCGGGTTCGCACCAAGGCAGTGCCCGAGGATAATCATTACCGGATCAGCGGGACGAAAATTTTCATCACGCACGGCGACCACGATATGGCCGACAATATCATCCATATGGTCCTGGCCCGCACGCCTGATGCGCCGGAAGGTGTACGTGGAATTTCATTGTTCGTCGTGCCAAAATTTATGGTCAACGAAGACGGAATACCAAGTGAACGTAACGATCTGAGATGTGTTTCGCTGGAACATAAGTTGGGCATCAACGCCAGCCCCACAGCGGTCATGTCCTTCGGTGACGACGGCGGCGCTATCGGATATCTAGTCGGCGAGGAAAATCATGGGTTGGCGTACATGTTCACGATGATGAACAACGAGCGCCTTGCCGTCGGTCTCCAGGGTATCGGCGTGGGTGAACGGGCCTATCAACATGCCCGCGATTTTGCCCGGGAACGAATACAGAGCCGAAAGATTGACGGCGACAGCGCCGAACCAGTCGCCATCATCGAGCATCCCGACGTCAAACGCATGCTGATGTCCATGAGATCCCAAACTGAAGCGACACGGGCATTGGCCTATTACGTTGCAGGACAACTCGACATCGCTTGCCGACATCCGGACATTGAGACGCGACAGGCATCTCAATCCTTGGTCGATCTCCTCACACCAGTCGTCAAAGCCTGGGGAAGCGATACCTCCATCGAGGTTGCCAGCACAGGCATCCAAGTCCACGGCGGCATGGGTTTTATCGAAGAAACAGGTGCCGCGCAGTTCTACCGCGATGCCCGGATCACAGCTATCTACGAAGGCACCAACGGCATCCAGGCCAACGATCTGATCGGCCGCAAAATTGGCCGCGAGAACGGCGAAACGGCAAAAGTATTGATCGGCCTCATTCGAGATTTCCTGGATAGTGCAAAATCAAATGATGACGAAGATCTGGCTGTTCTGTGTGAAGCTCTCACCGAGGCCGTCACTGCATTGGAAACAGCCACAAATTGGGTTTGCGAAACTTGGAAATCAGACGTCGCAGCCGTTGCCGCCGGTGCCGTCCCCTATCTGCGTTTATTGGGACTAGTTGGCGGCGGGTGGATGATGGCACGAAGCGCTGAAATATCGATCGGGTCTCTATCGAAAGGTAACGGCGACCCCACATTCCATCGCACAAAGATAATGTCGGCCAGGTTTTTCGCTGACCATTTTTTGACCGAGGCGCCGGGATTGGCGCGATCCGTGACCAATGGATGGACATCTGTTAGCGCGGCGGCGGCTGATCAGTTTTGAAGCCGAGCAAGCGGATTGGTATGGCCAGGATCATTGGCATCAATGCCAGGTTGATATTGTTAGTCGTCGTTGTTGCCGAAGTGATATTCGGCAACTGGGTATTTGGTCCGAAATACGGGTTTCTCAATATTCCGCGAAATACGACGCGGACCTTCGACACATCTGAGTTTTATCCGGGCGGCGGCATCATCACCTATAGCCGCGACCAGCACGGTTTACGCGGCCCCTACGCAAATATCGGCAAAATCGATTTGCTTGTGATGGGAGGCAGTACGACAAACGAACTTTATATCGATAACGGAAAAACCTGGCCAGCCCGCATGCGTCAACGTTTCACGGAAGCCGGCACACCGAAGACTATTGTTAATGCCGGCCTGGATGGCCAGTCAACAATCGGCAACCTTAAGAATTTTGAGGTCTGGATACCAAATATTCCCGGCATTCGGGCGCGGTTCGTCCTGATGTACGTCGGTCTGAACGATACAATCATCGACGACCAGACGGTAAGCCCTTTCGATGAAATGAAATCGCCGGAATTCAGCCGCCGGATACGCCACTTTATTTTGAACAATAGTGTGTTTTACGACCTCTTCCGAAAAACAAGGGGCTGGCTGAGGGCAAAAAGGCATAGTTTCGTGCATGGAAAATTCGCCAAGCACGACGCCCAATGGCACCGCACCGAATTGACGATCAAACCCGCGGCATTGAAGGCCCAACTCCAACCAAAACTTGACCGCTATCGAATGCGATTGGCCTTATTGGCAGAGGCCATTTCAAAGTTCGGCGCCAGCCCTATATTCGTCACGCAAACACGTGGTGATGCGCAACACGATGCAGGCGGTTATCGAAGCCTTCGCTTCAAACCCAATGACAAAGGGGGATACGCCCACAATTTGGCGATCTTGGAGGCCTACAATGCTGTCACCCTCGAAGTTTGCCGCGAGCTACGCTTAATTTGTCCCGACTTGGCAACGGAGCAGACATTCAAGAAAGAGGATTTTTACGATCACTTTCACACGACGCCAACGGGTTCTCGCAAAATTGGCGATTATTTGTTCGAAAAATTGCGTAACGTTCTCTAAATATCTGGCCCATATAATTTGACGGTACAGATGTTTAAGAATCTAGGCTTATGCCTTGATTTCTTGGCATTTTTCACCCACGGTGTCGAAACTTCACTGGGGCCGAATTAGGCATGAACGCATTTACCCGATACGTCTTCGGACAGTTGTTCGTGGGCATGATATTTGTGACCGCCGGACTGACGTGCATCATCTGGTTGTCTCAATCGCTGCGATTGGTCGAACTTATCGTCAATCGCGGTGTTTCTGCGGGTACATTCATTTATTTGACTATGCTGATGCTACCGAATTTTTTAACGGTAATTTTGCCGATCGCATTGTTTTGCGTGGTGGTATTCATATACGCGAAACTCATTACTGATCGTGAACTCATCGTCATGCGGGCATCAGGGGTCAGTCAATCGGCCCTTGCAAAACCAGCGCTAATTTTGGCGCTTTTAACTGTCGCGCTAGGATATTTTCTTAATCTGTATTTATTGCCGAAGTCCTATCAGAAGTTCCGCGAGATGCAGTGGGATATTCGTTACAATTACTCTCATGTTCTGCTGAAAGAAGGTGCATTCAACACGCTTTCAAACGGCCGGACAGTATATGTTCGGGAACGATCCAGCGACGGGCAATTACTGGGTATTTTGTATCACGATGGCCGCGATCCACTTAAACCGTTCACAATTATGGCATCACGCGGCGCTTTGGTGGAATCGGATCAGGGCACGCGCGTCGTCATGTTCGACGGTAATCGTCAGACTGTCGATTCAAAAACCAACAAACTGTCGATATTATATTTTGACCGACATATTCTTGATTTAGGGAAAAAAAGCGGCACTGGCGCCGTGAGGTATCGCGAACCGCGAGAGCGTACACTCGACGAATTATTGTTTGTGGAAACTGCGGAAGATGTCCCTGTTAACGATTTTGGAAAATTCATTATTGAGGGCCACAAGCGATTGGTGAGCCCTTTATCGTCGCTGGCTTTCACTTTGATTGCATTGGCCTGCCTCATATCCGGTAGTTTCAGTCGACGGTCGCAAACCAAGAAAATATTGTTGAGTATCTTCCTGATGGTCGCATTGCTGGTTTCAGCCTTGGGATTGGAAAATGTCGCGGCGAAGAATTTGAAATTGACACCGACCATGTATCTCCACGCCCTCGTTCCCATCGTCGTCGCGTTTTTTATGATGGCCTGGTCACCGCGCCTCAGTATTCGAAAACGCTTTAAATTGTCATCCTGATCGAATGCAAACAACCATATGAAACTTTCATCAACCCTTTCCGTCTACGTCGGACGCCATTTCCTCGGTGCGTTCTTCGGGTTGTTGACGCTGTTTCTCATGTTGGTGCTTGTATTCGACGTCGTTGAATTACTACGGCGCGCGGCATCGAAACCTGACGTGACGTTCCCTATTGTGATCGAAATGGCGTTACTCAAGTTACCGCACATGAGCCAGGAGGTTTTTCCATTCGCCGTTTTGTTCGGTGGAATGGCATGTTTCTGGAGACTCACCCGCTCACGTGAACTTGTTGTGACTCGCGCTGCAGGAGTCTCAGCGTGGCAATTTCTGTTGCCCCCGATCGTATTAGCCATTCTATTGGGGGTTATCCAGATCACCGTAATCAATCACCTCGCGTCCAACACATTATCGCGCTTCGAGCAGATTGAGGCGGTCCGATTGAAAGGGAGCCAAAGCCTTCTTTCGCTATCTGGTACAGAGTTATGGCTTCGCCAGGCCAACCCCGACGGCCAATCCGTGATCCGTGCGAAACGCGTTTTTCAACAAGGTGCGGAAGTTGAATTACGTGATTTATCTGTCTTCATGTATGCCGGTAAAGATGCATTCAGAGGCCGAATTGATGCCAAATTTGCCTGGCTGGAAGACGGATTTTGGCGCATCCGGGACGCTTGGGTGTATGAGCCGGAAAAACCGGCAAAATTCGAAAAAACCCATTGGCTGGCAACGGATTTGACCTTGGACCGAATTCAAGACAGTTTCGCGCGCCCCGAAACCATGTCGTTTTGGAATCTGCCGGGGTTCATCAAAACATTGGAAACTGCGGGATTTTCGGCCGTCCGTCACCGTCTGCACTGGCATAGCCTGTTGGCGGCACCTTTGTTGATGTGTGCCATGGTGCTCATCGGTGCGACTTTTACGCTAAGGCATTCCAGGCGCGGCGCAACGACTTTCGTCGTTGGCGGCGGCGTATTTTCGGGCTTCGCATTGTATTTCTTCTCTGATGTAGTTTTTGCGCTTGGCTTATCCGATAGCATTCCCGTGACATTGGCGGCCTGGTCACCTTCCGGTGTTGCCATGTTGCTTGGCCTCGCCACTCTGCTGCATCTAGAGGACGGATAGATGCATATTTATCAGTCACGTGCGGCCTTGCGGACGAGTGCTTCATTTCTCGGCCTGTTGACGGCAGCGGCTCTGTCTATCCCCTCAGCCTTTGCGGCAACGCCGACTTCCGCCGCGGAGAGGCCACTCGGTGTTTTGTTCTCGCCGTTGCCGACAGACCAAAAGCCACTTAAGGAAAACTCTGCCAACCTCCCGATTGCGCGCCCTATATCCGCTGAACCGCCGCCGCTTGGCGTCCTTATTGCGCCGGGCCCAGTGCCCGCAGCAATATCAAGACAAGTACCGACGAGCGGTTTTCAACCGCCGGTCATATCGCCAATAGTCTCTCCTTCAGCGCCATCAGGAACATCCGACAGGCCTCTTGGCTTACTGATTTCCCCCAATGATGCCGCGTCACCCGAGGCCATCACACAGCAGATCATTCCATCGTTTCCGCGACCGCACCAAGCGGCGCCAAGTGTCGTCGCCGTGCCCCCTCCACTAGGCGCAACGGCGGAACGGCCGCTCGGTTCGCTCATTAACCCAAGAGCCAACGGCCCACATTTTACGCGTATAATTAGCCCGGCGAAGCCTACTCCTTTTATTCCCGCGGGCGGTCCTGCACCATTGTCGGAACGCCCACTAGGCACTTTGATCACACCGTTTTTGCAGCCAAATTTCATGGCCTCACAGCCCCCGGTTCCATCGCCGCGAGCTACGCCAAGCGTACAACCTTTTATTCAACCCAGCGCCAGCGGCGAACCAGCAGCAGCCGAAACGGACGCAGACCAGCCCGTTCATCTGGCGGCTGATGAAGTCACGTTTGACCGTGAGAAGAACGTCGTCACGGCGACCGGGAACGTCGAAATCCGTTCTGGTGAGCGTTTACTGGTTGCCGACAGAATTTCATATAATCAAAATGACGGTGTCGTTTCAGCGGACGGCAACGTAACGCTTTTGGAGGCAACCGGAGAAAGAGTTTTCGGCGCATCCATGTTGATCTCGGGTGATCTCAAAGACGCCGTTGTTGAGAACATCGGCATCATCATGGAAGATCGCTCTCGAATTGCTGGCTCCGGTGCTCGCCGCACGGACGGACGGGTTACTGAATTGAAACGTGCCGTCTATTCGCCATGCAATCTATGCAAAGACGACCCGAACCGCGCGCCCTTATGGCGGCTGAAAGCCGTTCGCGTCATACATGACAAAGATCGTAAAATCGTCGAATACCGTGACGCATGGCTTGAGGTCATGGGATATCCCGTCGCATACACTCCTTATATTCGACACCCTGATCCAACGGTAAAACGCCAAAGCGGGATTCTGTTTCCTAAATTCGGAAACTCCACTGATTTTGGCGCTATATTGGAAACGCCTTATTTTTGGAACATATCTCCGCACCAGGACATGACGATCCGACCCATTCTTTATTCGAATGAGTTTCCCGTCCTCGCCGGCGAATACCGTAACCGGCTCCACAAAGGCACGATTGATACCAGCGCAAGCATCACCAACAACAACGATGACGATGAGTTCGAGACCGAGAGTGGCAGCGTCGGTGTTCGCGGGCATATTCTTTCCGAGGGCCGTTTCAATATAAACAGAACCTGGCGATGGGGCTATGATCTCGAGCGCGCCTCGGATGACACCTACATGCGGCGCTATGGGTTCGTTTCTCCTGCCTCTCTTGACAGTCAATTGTTTGTCGAAGGCTTCAGAAAGCAGAATTATTTCAGCGCACGAACACTCGTGTTCCAAGGTTTAGCCGCCGACGACGACCAGTCGACGACGCCGATAGTGCTGCCGCTCGTTGACTTCAGTCATGCCGGTCGGCCGGACCGTTTGGGCGGCAGGAGTTTAGTCGATGTAAACTTCCTGGCGCTATCGCGGCGTGCTGGAACCGACACGCGCCGCCTTTCCATACATCCTCGGTGGGAGCGACGGTTCGCCTCGAATTGGGGAGATCTCTATCGCTTCGCGGTCGGTTTCAATGCAGATCTATATCACGTCAATGGCCTGGCTCGTGAAAATGCTGATAAATTTTCCGGAGTGACGCAACGGACTGTCCCCTATGTAACGCTCGACTGGCGCATGCCATTCGTGAAAAGAAGTGGAAAGGTCAGCCAAACCATTGAGCCGATTGTTTCCGCAGTCTGGCGCCCCAATGGTGGAAATTCCAACAAGATGCCCAATGAAGACAGCACTGAGTTGGAGTTCGATGAAACAAATTTGTTTTCGGTCAACAGATTTACCGGGTTTGATCGGATTGAAGGCGGTCCGAGACTGAATTATGGGTTGAAGTGGGGTGTATTGGGAGAAGAGGGCGGCTCAACTAATTTCTTTGTCGGTCAATCCTACCGAATTAGGACGGACAGCACTTTTGCCGCAGGCTCCGGTCTTGAAGACAATTTTTCGGATATCGTCGCGCAAGTAAAAATATCGCCAGGTTCGCATCTCGATCTGCTCTACCGGACACGTTTCTCAAGCGATAATTTTTCACCAAATCGGAACGAGGTCGCTTTCGCAGCTGGTATTCCAGCGTTTCGTTTAGGGGGAAATTACGTATTCCTGGATCAACAAGATGACAGTGAATTTGAAGGCCGGGAAGAACTATCGATGACTGCAACCAGTAAAATTAATCGATTTTGGAGTACAGGGTTTAATGCGGTTCGAAACATTTCCGATGACGCCATGCGAACCGCTGGTTTCAACCTAACTTACGAGAACGAATGTATAATTTTCCGCACGGACGTCAACCGGACGTTTTTTGAAGATCGAGATCTGAAACCAACGGATGCCATTAATTTCCGATTGGTACTGAAAACCATCGGTGAAGCACAGACCGCATTTTCACAAAGCGGGAATTAACTTCTGGTCGGGATTATTTTAAGTGTGGACGGAACTTTTGAGGTTTCAAGCAACGACATTGGAATGCCTGGTAATTGTAGAATGAGCAATCTGAGATCAGCCTTTAATAAATTTGTGGCACGATTTGTCGCACCTTTCGTGTTGACCTCATTCATTTTGCTCTCGGGATCAGCGCCGACGTTCGCCCAAAGCGCCCTGCGGATCGCCGCCACGGTCAATGAAGACATGATATCTTTGTTCGACCTGAACGCGCGCATGTCCGTCTCCATATACCTCGCAAAATTACCCGCCACAAACGAAACCCGGCGACGCCTAGCGCCGCAAATTCTGCGCAGCCTGATTGATGATAACCTTCGAAATCAGGAAGCGAAACGGCTGGGCATTACGGTTTCCAAAGAAGAATTGAACGCCGGAATTCGGGCTTGGGAGAAGCGGTCCGGTGTCGCGCGCGGCGGCATGGCTTCGCTGGCACAACGCCTTGGCATTGATAAGTCGATGATCGCTGAGCAAATCGAGACAGGCTTACTTTGGAGAAAGACAATTGGCGATCTTTTTCTTTCAACGGTCCAAATCAGCGATAAGGAAATCGATGACATCTTGCTGGAGGAAATCAGCAAGAAGGGTCAGCCGGAATTTTTAATTTCTGAAATTTTCCTGCCTTTCGATGGCGCTGGCAAGGACAGGGAAGTCAATGCGTTGGCTGACCGCTTAATTCAGCAAATTAAAGCAGGCGCGAAATTCGCCGCGGTCGCCAGAAATTTTTCACAAAGTCCGACGGCCAGCGTTGGCGGCAGTCTGGGTTGGAATCGCTTGGGTCATTTGCCTGTTGAATTAGAACAGGTCATCAAACAAATGGGCGCCGGCCAGATTTCTCAACCCGTTCGGACACATGAAGGATTTTACGTCCTCAATCTCCGGCAAAAACGGGCAATCGAACCGTTCGTGGAGAAATCTTCCAAACCGACAATGGTCAGCCTGTATCAAATCCATTTCGCATTACCAAATAACGGCTCTCACACGGACACAGCCGCAATCATGGATAAGGCCCGCGACGTCAGCCAACAAGCGCGCAATTGCACGGATATGGAAACGCTGGGTAAGAAGGTTGGCTCACCACTATCAGGTTCAACAGGCAAATTGGCGATCAACCAGCTATCGCCAAAAATGCTTAGCGTTGTGAACAGTCTTGTGGTTTCTCAAGCCAGCCAACCGATTACTTCAGGCAACGGCGTTATTGTCATGATGGTCTGCGAACGAATTGATGCAACGGTAAAAAAGATCGACCGCGCCACACTTCGAGATAAAATTCGAGCCAAGCTGATTGACGAACGCATGAACCTCTCGGCCATTCAGTTCCTGCGTAATCTTCGCCGCGCCGCAATCGTGGATGTCCGATTATGAACATTAGCCCACGCGGCATTGGCGGGCCTACATCCATTTTAGCATTAACGATGGGCGAACCCGCCGGTGTCGGAGGCGAGCTCACACTCAAAGCCTGGCATCGACGCAAAGAGTTACCTTTACCTTTTGTCGCCCTCGACAACGCTGAGCGGTTGATTCAGTTGGCGGGCAAACTGGGTATCCCTACGCCGATCAAACGCGTTAGATCGCCAATGCAGGCCGTTGAGGTTTTTCACAGTTCACTGCCGGTTCTCGATATTCCTTTGGCGGAACCATGCGTTGCTGGCCAGTTGACATCGGCCAATGCTGTTAGTGTCATCAATTCAATCGATTTGGCCGTCAGCCATGCGTTGGCTGGACGTGTTAGCGGTGTTGTTACGATCCCCATTAATAAACACGCTCTCTACGAGTCCGGTTTCAGTTATCCCGGCCATACGGAGTACTTGGCTAAACTTTCAGGATCAGACGTAGAACCGGTGATGATGCTGGCCTGCGACGGACTTCGGACAGTACCTGTTACAACACATCTCAGCCTGAGAAACGTGCTCGATGCTTTAACTGCTGATTTGATTATTTCCCAAACTAGAATCACCACCGATGCTTTGGCTCAAGACTTTGGCCTCCGCGCACCAAGGATCGCGATCGCTGGCCTGAACCCGCACGCCGGTGAAGATGGCACCATGGGCGATGAGGAAAAATTGGTGATTGAGCCGGCAATCACAAAACTCAAGGAAATGGGGCTGAATGTTGCTGGCCCCTACCCGCCTGACACCTTGTTTTCAGCCGCATTGAGACCATCATACGATGCCGCCATTTGCATGTATCACGATCAGGCGCTGATACCGATTAAGACTCTGGATTTTTCCGGCGGGGTTAATATTACCCTGGGGCTCCCCTTCGTCCGGACATCGCCCGACCACGGCACGGCGTTGGATATCGCGGGCAAGGGAATTGCCGACGAAACCAGCTTAATCAACGCTTCGCGTGTAGCCGCAGAGATTGCCCATCATCGAAACGCGCCCCACCAAGCCGCCACCGGCTGATGGCCGCTTCGGATCTGCCGCCACTCCGCGATGTCATCAAACGCTATGGTTTGAGCGCGCGGAAGGGCCTGGGCCAACATTTCCTGCTCGATACCAATCTGACACAGCGCATCGTCCGGGCCGCCGGTGATCTGACCGGTCGCCATGTCATTGAAATCGGGCCGGGGCCGGGCGGATTGACGCGTGCTCTTTTGGACTCACCCGCTGAATGTATCTACGCCATCGAGAAAGATCGGCGATGCTTGGACGCCTTGGGTGATCTGAAATCTCGATACGGAGACCGCCTTCAAGTGATCGAAGGTGATGGCTTAGAAATTGATATTCCGAACATCGTCCAAGGACCACGTAAGATCGTTGCCAATCTGCCCTACAATGTCGCCACACCGATGCTTTTGCGATGGCTTCGCGATGCCACGGCATTTGAAGCCATGACACTGATGTTCCAGACCGAGGTCGCTGACCGCCTTGTCGGTGTTCCGCGAACCAAAGCATATGGCAGGTTGTCAGTGATCACGCAGTGGCTGTGCACGGTCACCAAGGCCTTCAACGTCTCCAAGGATGCCTTTACGCCACCACCTAAAGTTTCCTCAACCGTGGTCACGCTAACCCCCAGATCAGAGCCCGTCGCCCCCGCCGAATGGACGGATATTGAAACCGTCACGGCAGCGGCATTCGGCCAGCGCCGGAAAATGCTGCGCTCAAGCCTGAAATCCCTGGGCATTGATCCAAAATTGGCAGGGGTTGTGGAAACCGCACGCGCTGAAGAATTGTCCGTCGCCGAGTTCTGTGCACTCGCGCGGTTGTTGCCGCACACCGATGACTGATCGGCACTTGCACTGGCCTCACCGCAGCGGCAAAATTTATTCAAACCCACGCCCCGATTGAAGGTCAGGACATCCGCGTGAATGACAGTAATTCCATAGAAACTCTTCCGATCTCCGGCGCCTTGGGGGCTGAAATTCATGGGGTTGATCTGACCAGAGATTTGAGTGACGGCACCATTGCAACGATTAGAGCCGCCCTCCTTGAACATCTGGTCATTTTCTTCAGAGATCAGCATATCGATCCTCCTCATCAATTGGCGTTTGCCAAGCGTTTCGGTGAGATCGCCGAATATCCCATGATCAAAGGACTGGAAGACTATCCCAAAATCGTACCCGTCATAAAAATGCCGGATGATAAAGCGAACTTTGGCGGTCTGTGGCACACGGATACGGCTTATCTGGACATGCCGCCCATGGGCGCAATTCTGGCAGCCAAGGAAGTGCCGCCTTACGGTGGCGATACCTTGTTTTCGAATATGTATCTTGCTTATGAGCGATTGTCTGAAGGCATGCATAGAATGTTGGATGACTTGATCGCGATCAATTCGTCCGCCAAAGCCGACGTCACCAAAACACGTGAAGATATGGTCAACAAGGCGGATGATCGGCCGCCGCCTGCATTGACCGCGCGCCATCCCGTCGTCAGAACCCATCCGGAAACCGGCCGCAAGGCACTCTACGTCAATTTTGGCCACACCGTTCGTTTCCAAGGCATGACCGAAGCGGAGAGCACGCCAATTTTAAATTACCTTTTCCGCCACCAAGTCCAGCCCGAGTTCACGTGCTGTTTCAAGTGGCGCCGGGGCTCAATTGCATTTTGGGATAACCGGGCGGTACTGCACAATCCGGTCAATGACTACCACGGGTACAAGCGCGTAATGCACAGGATTATCATCGCAGGCGAGAAGCCGCATTAACCGATCAATTAACCGGCGATTTACTGGCCGACACCCAATTCACGGACGAAATTGATCAACCCGACCTGGCGCTGCCGTTTTTGCCGTTCCGCAGAAAAAATGGCGTTGACTTCACGTACACTTCGCTGAATATCTTCATTGATAATGACATAATCGTATTCAGCCCAGTGGCTCATTTCCGAAGTGGCCTTGGCCATGCGGCTTTGGACAACTTCTTCGGTATCTTGAGCTCGGGTCCGCAAACGGCGTTCCAATTCTTCTATCGACGGCGGCAAAATGAAGATACTGACTAAATCTTCCAACGCGTTGCCACGGATTTGCTGCGTACCTTGCCAATCCACGTCGAACAGAACATCCAGACCGTCGTTGAGGGCGTCCATCACGGGCAGGCGTGGCGTTCCGTAGGAATTTCCAAACACCGTCGCGTGCTCAAGGAACTCCTTTGCCGCCACCATTTCATCAAACTTTTCCTGATTAATGAAATAATAATCCCGCCCTTCCACTTCACCCGGGCGCATTGGGCGCGTCGTCGCCGAGACTGACATGGTCAGGTCAGGGTTTTGATCCAACAGCGCGCGGGAAATCGTCGACTTCCCCGCGCCGGACGGAGACGACAGCACCAGCATCAATCCCCGGCGTTTGATATTAAATTTGGAAGTTTCGTTTGAATCACTCAACGTTCTGCACCTGCTCTCGCATTTGATCGATCACGGTTTTTAGCTCCAATCCAACTTGCGTCAAGGCAACGTCGGACGACTTTGAGCACAGAGTATTGGCCTCGCGATTGAATTCCTGGCAAAGGAAGTCGAATTGCCGCCCAATGGGACCGGCTTGTTCCATGAGATCCTTCGCGGCAATCTGATGAGACGCCAACCGGTCAAGTTCTTCGCGGACATCCGCCTTCAGCATCAGCATCGCCAATTCCTGAGCCAGGCGATCTTCGGGCATGGCCGGCACAGCATCCGCCAGTTCACGCACCTGCATCACCAACCGCTCCTTGATTGCCGCGGGGCGTAGTGCCGCCAAATCTTCCGACTTGGAACATAAGCTTCCTATCGCCGCCAACTGCTCGGACAACAACTCAGCAAGCCGCTTGCCTTCGTCATCACGGCCCTCGGCCAATCCACTGAGAACTGAATCCACGCCATCCAAAACAGATTGATCCAGCACCTCTTTCTCGGCCTCATCAAGCGGATCATCTATAGCTTCTATAACCCCCCTAAGGCCAAGCAAGCCATCAAGAGTTGCCGGGCCCGCGTCCGGTGCTTGATCTCGAATCTGTGGCAATATTTCAAGAATTCTGTTCAACGTATCGGCATTCACCTGATAGGCGCCCGTAGAGCGTTGCCAATTGACGTTCAGTGAAAGTGATATATTGCCCCGCCCGAACCGTTTCTTGACCCGCGAACGAACCTCAACTTCAAGCATCTCAAAGCCGGCGGGAAGCCGTAATCTCACATCTAGCCCTTTAGCATTGACGCTCTTTGCTTCCCAAACCCAGGTACATAGATCGTGGGCGCCCTCCACTCGGGCAAATCCGGTCATCGAATTGAGGCTCACGGCATCATTTCTCCCTTGATTGCTGGTTTATACCGGCCATGGTTGGACGCAACAAGTGACAAGGAAGCTCTATATTCATGTCTTACTCAATCGGACTTCAACTTTCGCAATCGGTGCACCAGATGGATAAAATTGGAAACTCTGAATGACTGCCCCATTCAACGAACATCGATCCATCATACTGACCGGTGCTTCCAGCGGAATTGGCGAAGCATTGGCTTTGAATTATGCCCAACAAGGTCACGTGCTGTGGCTAAATGGCCGCAACGCCGAACGCTTGAAAGATGTCGCGGCGCGCTGCCGCGAACTTGGAG
>JABJBP010000148.1 GCA_018665815.1 Rhodospirillaceae bacterium | reverse complement strand
CATTCGGCCGCAAAAACAACGCCGCTGTCGCCAGATCGCCCTTCAATTCCAAATGCCCCCGGCGCGCGCAGGCGCGCACATACTCCGCCGGTGTCATTCCGGCCAAACTGGCCCAAGTCTCGAGGCGTTGCCAATCGGCGCCGGGCAACAGCGTTTCAATATCGAGGGTAATCTTCACGGCACTCACCCTTTCCTTAAAATATTTGAGTTTTCTGAGGGTGCCAGAGAGTTCCTAACAATTCGTTGCCGGTTACTGGCATTGGGCTGTCCTTGGGAATTCTAATAGTGCGGTGGCCGTTCGTTACCG
Organism: Rhodospirillaceae bacterium; assembly: GCA_018665815.1. GTDB lineage: Bacteria > Pseudomonadota > Alphaproteobacteria > Rhodospirillales > Casp-alpha2 > UBA3470. The sequence goes on along the minus strand of JABJBP010000148.1, from coordinate 8,597 downwards.
TCGCCGCCATGGTGATCACCTTGCTCAACACTGGTCAGGCGGCTTTGAAATTGTTCGAGGCGGCGTTTCAAAGCTTCAATGACATCCCATTGTTCGGCGGTGGTATCACTGAGATCACTTAGCGCCTGCTCCTGATGGGCGTAGCGCGCCTCCAAGTCCGCCAGGCGCTGTTCCAAATCCGCTTTCTCCGCCATCGCTCAAGTCCCTCATAAATGGGTGTGATTCCTCTTATCCCCGACTTCGCCACTTGCGCCAAGGGGTGTTTGCGATTGCGCTGGCGGCCCAAGGCCGGGTAACGTCGCTGCCATCATGAAACTCGCCCGCACCATCCGCCTCGACGTTTCCGATGCCAACGTTTTTCCCACCGCCGCAGAACCCGGCGAGTGGGCCATCACCGGCACGTTCGCCTTCACAGATGGCGACCCGGCCAGCTGGGACAACAAACAAAAGATCGCCTTCCGCGACGGCTGGTTCGGCACCGAAAGTTTTGGCCGCGCGACCTTTGTCCAGGTTGCATCCATCACTGGGCCGGCGTTCGAAGAAGCCGTGCAGCGCCTGGCCGCACATATTTTCAAGGTCTACGGCGCACCGGGCATGTTGGACGCCATCGAGGCGGCACGCCAGGAAGTCACTGATATGATGGCCCTGTGTGACCACCCCATCGGCACGCTATTGGCCATTGAACGCCAGGCCGACGAACAATCAATCACCGAACGAACGCGCGTCGTGACGCCGCCGGGCGATGAATTTCATGCGCGGATCTGGACCTTGGAAGAAGATTCCGAAGACGCGTAAATCGCGCAACTCATATCAATTCATCCGGCCCGGTTTGAACTCTGTCCGACACGCAGGTAAAAATACTGAAACCGTAAACAGGCGGGTGGCATGAAAATCCATGCACCCGTACCCACACACCCACTGGGGAGGGCATCTTGGACGACCATCCATCCGGGTTTGAGCCGGCATTGACCGGCGTGCGCGTCGTTGAGATCGGCACCAGCGTTGCCGCGCCCTATGCGGCATGGATTTTGGCGTCGCTCGGCGCCGACGTGATCAAGGTCGAGCCGCCGGGCAAGGGTGACGATGCGCGCCAGTGGGGGAAAATGTTTGAAGACGGGTCGTCATCCTACTTTCATGCTTTGAATCGCGACAAACGCGGCATCACGGTTGATCTCAAGGACGAAGCGGATTGCCAGTGGTTGAAGGATTTCTGCGTGACTGAGGTCGATGTCGTCATCCAAAATATGCGGCCCGGTCGAGTTGATGGCTTCGGCCTGGGCGCCGCCGATTTGACAGCGGCCAACTCGCGCCTGATCTATTGCAATCTTTGGGCCTTCGGCAAACAGGGCCCGATGAAGGATAAGCCCGGCTATGACCCACTGATGCAGGCCTACGGCGGATTGATGAGCTTGACCGGTGAAGAAGGTCAGGCGCCGATCCGTGTCGGCACGTCGATCATTGATATGGGCACGGGGCTTTGGTGCGCGGTGGGCATTCTGGCAGCGCTGAACACCCGCAAGGACACCGGAAAGGGCTGCGTCGTCGATGCGTCACTTTACGAGACGTCGGTGGCCTGGATGACCAATTCGGTGGCCTCGGTCGGCGTCGACGGCAAACGGCCAGAAAAGCAAGGTTCCGGCGCGCGCGGCTTGGCGCCCTATCAGGCTTATGCGTGTTCCGATGGGCATCTGATTATCGCGGCGCCCAATGACCGATTGTTCGAACGCCTTGCCGGTGTGATGGGACACCCCGAATGGCCCGATGACGCTCGATTTGACAGCAACCAAAATCGCTATGCCAACCTGGCCGAATTAAATGCCCTGTTGGAACCCGTGATTGCCGCTCAGCCCCGCCGCCATTGGCACGATGAATTGGATAAGGTTGGCGTGCCGACCGCGCCTGTCCAAGAAATCCCGGAAATGATGGCCGGTTCGCAAACCCGGGCGTTGGAGATTTTACAGACCTTGGCCGGCGGCGGGCCCGAATTGATGGGCATGCCTCTGAGTTTCGGCGGCCATCGCCCGCCGCTCCGGCGTTACGCGCCGACGCTCGGCCAACACAACGATGAAATAAAAGGATCAAAAAACTGATGCGCACGGATTTTGACACGCTGGCAATCGATACGGTCGATGATCACATTCTGATCGTCACCTACAACCGCCCCGAGGTCGCCAATGCCAAGAACACGCAGATGGGCATCGACCAGAAAGAGGTGTTTGAAAGCCTCTATGTGGACACCGAAGGCTACCGCTGCGCGATCTTGACCGGAGCCGGGCAAAAGGCCTTTTGCGCAGGTGGGGATTTGAAAGAACGCAACGGTATGACCGACGCCGATTGGAAGCGTCAACATGCGATTTTTGAGCAAGCCGTGCTGGCCATGCGGGCCTGCCCGATCCCGGTGATCGCGGCGGTCAACGGGGCGGCCTACGGCGGCGGCTGTGAGACAGCGCTGACGTGTGATTTCATTTACGCATCGTCAACCGCACGGTTCGCGCTCACTGAAATTACGCTCGGCATTATTCCCGGCGCCATGGGCACACAGAACCTGCCGAACGCCGTGGGCGAGCGCCGGGCCAAGGAAATTATCTTCACCGGCCGACCGTTCAGCGCCCAGGAGGGCTACGATTGGGGATTGGTCAACAAGGTCTGCGAGCCGGATGATTTGATGCCGGAAACCATTGAGACGGCGAAGAAAATCGCCGACAACGCGCCGTTGGCCGTGCAGCGCGCCAAGCGTTCGACCTCAGTGGCCACACAAGTTGATCGCCAGACGGGTTATCAGTTTGAGCTGGAAGCTTACAATCGCTTGGTCGGCACCGAAGACCGGATGGAAGGCGTCAAAGCCTTCAACGAGAAACGGAAGCCCAACTGGCAAGGTAAATAGAGAGAATCCCAGGCAAACCAGCCGATAACGATGGCACACTTGTGGATGAAAGATTTGAGGAAAGCATCATGAAAGACGGTATCGACGTATTGGTTCACGAGGTCGGCCCACGCGACGGTCTGCAGAGCATCCAGACAATTTTCCCGACTGAAGCGAAAATGGATTGGATTAAACGCGAAGCCACCGCCGGGGTGCCGCAAATTCAGGTCGGGTCGTTCGTGCCGCCAAAGAACCTGCCGCAGATGGCGGACAGCGGCGACGTGGTGCGCCAGTCCGTGAACATCCCAGGCCTGACAGTCTCTGCCTTGGTGCCGAACTTGCGGGGTGCGGAGAATGGCATGGCAGCCGGCGCGCATCAGATCGGCGTCGTCCTGTCGGTGTCGGAAGCGCACAATTATTCCAACGTCAAACGCACCGTCGCCGAAAGCCTTGATGGATTTTCGGAAATCGTCGCGCATCGCGACGCCCATGATGAGTACAAGGACATTGTCATTTCCGGCGGCTTAGCGACAGCGTTCGGCTGCACCATCGATGGCCAGGTAGCACCGAGTGATGTGATGCGGGTCGCCGAGGAATTTTTGAAACGCGGCGCCGATAGGATCAGCGTCGCCGACACGGTCGGTTACGCCAATCCCGGCCAGGTCAAAGCCTTGTTCGCGGAGTTGTACCGAACCGTTGGCACCGACGTTGCCGTCGGGGCGCATTTTCACGATACGCGCGGGCTTGGCATGGCCAATGCCTTCGCCGCGCTGGAAGCCGGTGTGCGCGAATTGGATTCATGCCTTGGCGGATTGGGTGGATGCCCCTACGCCCCTGGCGCCAGCGGCAATATCGTCACCGAGGATCTGGTATTCATGCTGGAAGCCATGGGGATGCGCACAGGCATTGATCTCGATGGTCTTTTGGAATCCCGTGAGATCATGGAACGTCATTTGACGGACGAGCCGACGCATGGCGCTTACGTGACAGCCGGGCGACCACTCGGGTTTCAATCGGCGACGGCGGCCTGACGCATGAACACTCTATCCGAAAATAACCTCTCCATGTCCTTGGGAGAGGATTATCCAGAAATCCGCGAACAGGTGAAAAAGCTCTGTGATGACTTCCCTGGCGAGTACTGGCGCAAGTTAGAAACCCAGCCACCGTCGGGAAGCTATCCGACTGAATTCATTGAGGCTTTGACGGCATCAGGCTATTTGGCAGCCCTGATACCTGAGGAATACGGCGGCGCCGGACTGCCGATCCGGGGTGGCGCGGTAATCTTGGAGACCATCAATCGGACCGGATGCAGCGCCTCACCGGGCCATGCCCAAATGTACACCATGGGGACGATCCTCCGGCATGGATCAACCGAGCAGAAAGAGCATTTCCTGCCGAAAATTGCCTCGGGTGAATTGCGCCTCCAAGCCTTCGGCGTCACCGAACCAACAACGGGTTCAGACACCACACAACTCAAAACCCGCGCCGACAAACAAGGCAACGGCTACGTCATCAACGGCCAAAAAGTCTGGACAAGCCGGGCCGCCCATTCCGATTTGATGCTTTTGTTGGCTCGCACCACACCCGCCGACAAAGTCGAAAAACGGACACACGGCATTTCCACGTTTCTCATCGATTTGAAGGAAGCCCAAAAGCACGGCTGTGAAATCCGGCCCATTGACGCGATGGTCAATCACAACACGACCGAAGTGTTTTTCGATAACGTGCCGATCCCGGGCGATGCGTTGATTGGCGAAGAAGGCCGCGGATTCCGCTATATCCTGGACGGCATGAACGCCGAGCGCTGCTTGACCGCGTCGGAAGCCATCGGCAACGGGCGTTGGTTCGTCGAAAAGGCCGTCGATTACGCAAATGAACGCATCGTCTTCGATCGTCCCATCGGCCAGAACCAAGGCATCCAATTCCCCATCGCCAAGGGTTACGCGGAATTAGAGGCCGCCGACTTGATGGTCAGAAAGGCCACCGCCATGTTCGATGCCGGCGAGGCCTGCGGCGCGGAGGCCAACATGGCGCGATTGTTGTCAGCCGAAGCCGCCTGGAACTTGGGTGAGGCATGCTTTTCCACGCACGGCGGGTTCGCTTTTGCGCGCGAATACGACATCGAGCGCAAGTGGCGAGAATCCCGCCTCGCCCGCACCGCGCCGATTTCCCCCAATCTGATCCTGAGCTTTATCGCACAGCACGTATTGGGGCTGCCCAGGTCGTATTAGAGTAAGTTCCGAACGCATAATTTAATTCGCGACGACTAATTTGCGTCCTGTAAAATGTCGCTTTAGCCGTGCAGCATGCCACGCCAATAAAGACGGTTCGCGGCACAACCGGCCAGCACCGGGAAGGCCTTGAAGGGGAAGACGGACTTGTCGGCCGCGTTCACTTTGAGCGCCCGCAGCAGGGCTTCGAGATACATAATCTTCACTCCACGCGACGCGTGGGGCGACCATCGCCTGATGTAATCGTGCGGATAAAACTATGCGCCGGCGCCTCGTCGCTATGAAACGCATAATCGGCATGGCTGCCCCGTCAGATACAGGCACCTCGCAAGCCCTAATAAATCGTCCGCATGCCCTGCTTTGCCCGATCAATGACCATCGCCAACTCGGTCTCCAGGCGGCAATCATTCGTGCAGCGCTGGGCGATCTCATCCAGTTGCTCACGCGCGTGATCAATCAAGCCGATGCTCACATAGCCTTTGGCCAAATAACTCCGGGCCAGCAGGTAATTCGGATCAAGTTGAATGGCGCGGCGGTAATAGCCGATGGCGTTGTCGAACGCGCCCATCTTGCGGTTCGTGTAGCCCAAACCGTTGAGCGCCACTGGATTGGTCGCATCGCGATCCGCCACGAATTGAAACAATTCGCGGGCCGCGTCCATTTCGCCTTGCTTTGTCAGCATCCAGGCTTGCTGGAGCACCTTTGCGTCCGGCACCACGGAGGCGCCCTTCTTCACGCATTTACCTTTGGCGTCACTATAAATTTGGCCCGGCGGACAAGTTTTTGTACTGGGCGGTGGATCGTCGCCGGCGGCCTCTGCACCACTTACACCCAACCAAATCAGCGTCGAGAACAGAGTGGAAAAAAATATTGTTTTCATCGGATTTCCTCATATTTCACCGGACAAACGTCAAACGGCTTTGCAAAGCCCGCCGTCCACATTGATCGCCGCGCCGTTGACATAAGAGCCGGCATCGGACGCCAGGAAGCACGCCATGTTGGCGAATTCCTCGGCCAGCCCCAGGCGCCCCATGGGCTGTTCTTGACCTGCCTCGGCGTACCATTCCTCAAGCGTGATATCGCGCGGATCGGCGGCGTGACGGCGCTCCCATTGTTCGGATCGGATCTTGCCGACCAGCATGCCGTTAACCAAGACGTTATGCGGGGCCCCCTCGTTGGCCAGCACCTTCATCAAGGCCATGCCGGCGGCGCGGCTGACCGCCGTCGGCGCGCCTTCCGCCGGTGGTGTCTTGGCACCAACATTCAACACATTGATGATCCGTCCCCAATGCCGTTCACGCATGCCGGGGATAACCAGCCGGCAAAGACGGATCGACGCGAACAGCTTCAAATCCAGATCGTCTTGCCATAACTCATCACTGACCTCCAAGAACGGGCCGCGTTGCGATGTGCCGGCATTGTTGACCAGGATGTCGATGCCTCCCAGCCCGGCTTCCGCTTCGGCCACGGCGCGTTGGCAATCTTCCGCCAAGCGGATATCAGCGGCAACAGTAACGACCTTACCGTCACCGGCAGCCGAAATTTCCGCCTTCGCCTGATCCAGTGTCTCTTGGCGTCTGGCCACGATGGCGACATTCGCGCCCGAAGCCACGTATTGGGTGGCGATGGCCTTGCCGAGCCCGGCGCTGCCGCCGGTGATGATGGCATTGCGCCCGTCCATGCGTACGTCCATGAGTTTCTCCTTGGGTTTTCAATTCATTGAATTGCTGGCGTCACGTTACCTGTTTCGCAGGATCGATTGAATGCTTTCTTCCAGCGATTGCAGAAAACGTGATCGATCCTGCTTGGCGAATGGTTTCGGACCGCCGGTAATTTCGCCAGTTTCGCGCAGTTCCGTGTGCAGATCACGCATGGCCACTGCCATGCCGATGCTGTCTTCGCTATGCCGCTTGCCGGTGGGGCTCATAGCCTCGGCGCCAGCGCTCATACAACGACTGGCCAGCGGGATATCCTGTGTCACGCAGACATCACCGGCCCCGATCCGCTCGGCGATCCAATCATCAGCCACGTCCGGGCCTTCGGGGACGACGACGCGATTGATCAAAGAGCTATCGGCAAGCCGCATCCAGCTATTGGAGACCATGTGAATTTGCCACTTGTGGCGGCCGGCGACCTTCAAGACCTCGTCTTTAACGGGACACGCGTCGGCATCGACGTAAATTTCATGCACGATGTGGGACTAGGTTCGAACGGTAACGGCGCCGCGGGCACCTGTATTGAGCTGATTAGCGAAAGCCGGATGCATGGGCCGGGGCGTAAATGAATTCAGCCATAGCCTGAGCAGCAACCGGCGGCGCTCGGTATCAACGTAATCATCAAACGCGGTGCGCGAATGCAGGGTCGTGCGGTTATTCAGCATCTGAATATCACCGGGCCTGAATTCCATTTTCAAACAAAATTCCGGCCGCACGGACAGCTCGCGGAAATGATCGACGGCTTCTTGTTCGATATCCGTCAGGCCGCCGTGGGCTTTCTTCGCACCGTGCTCAATCTGGCCCTTGTTGTAGCGGCAGCTCAGCTTGCCGCCCCAATAGGAAAACACCGGGATGCGGTGCTCGGACAATTCCTTGGCTTTCGTTCCTTTGCCGACCAAATCGATATGAAAGCCGTTATATAGCGGCTCGAGAAGGTCCGGGCGAGAATCCAAAAACGCGTTATAGAGCGCCGTCGCACTGACCACGGCGCTTTCGCCACCCGATTTCGATGGCCGGACACACAAAAGGCCAACCAGATCGCAACTGTCCGTGTGCGGCGGGATGGCGACGGTCGTCGTATACGCTCGGATGTTGTACTTATAGGGATCATCGCCCTCGAACTTGTTGCCGTGATCGGTCACATGACCGACCAGATCACCTTGCGCGTTCTGGTAAATGCCTTCACCCAGATAAGCGCCGATGCCCCAATAGAGTGCTGTCAGGTCACCCAAATCATAGCGATCAATGGGAATTCCGCGCATCAACGAAAAGCCACGCCCCGTCTCCAGCGTTTCGCGTTCCGTCGCCAGCGCCGGGCCAAGCGTCGGTAACGGGAAATCATCACTGCCGAACCGCGTACCGCCCAACCCCTTGGCACGGAGCTGGTTCAGTGCTTCGTCAAGTTCAACAATATGCGCATCGGTGAAATGAAATAACCAATCGTCGGACCGGCGATACTCATCCGCCATCCAGACCGAGGCTTCGCTCACGGGGTCTTTCAAAATATCCATCTTGGCACCCTATTTCAGCAATCTTGATTTTAACGATCTCGGCGCCCGTGTCAGCCCCCCAAAGTCCAACATGGCTAACATGCCAACATACAATTTTACTTAACGTGTTCAGACTATTGTAAAGTTCGTGAGGCACAGTGCACGAATACGATCCAACAACTCAATTAGCAATCCATCCATGCCGCTTCGAATGATTTCCGTCGTTCTTGCTTTTGGCCTGATCTGCCTAACGCTTGGCCTTGCCGCCCCGGCCCAGGCGCAAACGCCATTTACGTTG
>JABJBP010000147.1 GCA_018665815.1 Rhodospirillaceae bacterium | reverse complement strand
GTTGGAATTTGCGGACCGCGGTTAAATAAATCAACACGCGCCCAATCCGGCGATTCCCCCCGTTTAAACAGGCGAAAGATAAATCGTGAAGTCAGAGCAATGAAAAAACATAACTATAAGTAATGATTTTTCATTTTTTTTGATTTGCGATGTAAAGAAGGAATGCTGATAGTTAATTCAAGATTGGCAGCGCTACCGTGTTCCATCGGCATGTGCCGAACTTTATCTTGAGCGCCAAGCCAACTTTTTATCCATTAACAGGGAGGCAAAATCATGAAAACATTTTTCAGGTTAACGCTTGGTATTTTGGCTTTGGCGGTTATCGCCATCCAACAGCCGGCCCAAGCGGCAGAAAAGAAATCCATCACCTTCGCGATTATCCAGACTGAAGAAATGTCGGTGCTGGGGCAGCGTTGGGAGAAGACCCTTAAATATGTCAGCAAGAAGATTGGTGCCGACATCAACTTCTACGCCACGACGTCCTACGCGTCGGTGGTCGAGGCGATGCTCAGCGGTTTCGTAGACCTCGGCAAGCTGGGACCAAAGATCTACCTCGTCGCCAATGAAAAATCGAAGGGCCAGATCGTGCCCGTGGTCGCGACGGCCCGTCCGCCGACGATCTTCTTTCCGAAGCCGTGCGCATGTTATTTCGGAACGTTGGCGACTAAGAAGGGCAGCGGTCTGACATCGATCGAATCGCTCAAAGGCAAGGTTCTGGCGCTCGTCGATCCTGGTTCCACATCAGGCAATGCCCTGCCACGGGCCCTGTTTCCAGGCTTGATTGGCGGCAAGTCTCTAGAGAAGTATTTCGGCCGTATCTTCTATTCCGGGTCCCATTCCGCCAGCGTGCGCGCCGTCGCAACAGGCAAGGCCGACGCCGGGTTCATATCCGAGTCCACCTTCGCCCGCGTCATCGGCAAAGGCGAGGTCAAGAAAGAAGACTTTAATTACCTCTGGCGCTCGCCGGAAGTGCCCATCGACGTCGTCACTGTCAACAAGAACACCATGTCGCCGGAATTGATCAACAAAGTCCGTGACGCATTCCACGGGATGTCAAAAACCGACGAGGGTCGTGCGCTTCTTAAGGAAACCGGGTACGCCGCTTATACGTTGTCGAATGACAAGACCTTCGACACGCTGCGGAAAATTCTGGATGCCAAAAAGAAGCTCAAAAAGAAGAAAAAGAGCTAGGCTGACAACCTCCCTGAGGAACCGCCCCGTCCGCGATGGTATACGCAACGTGGACGGGCGGTTCGCCGGGGTGACGCGTTCCTTATTCGAGAGCTTCGTGGCGAGGCGCGTGCGCTTTAACTCGCCCAATGACCAGAGACCAGAGTGAGACATCATGGCCCTCCTTGAAATCAGTCAGATCAAGAAAACCTACGGCACCGGCGAGGTTGCCTTGAAAGGCGTCGACGTCTCGGTCGAAGCGCAGGAAGTGGTGGCGTTGCTGGGGCTCAGTGGGTCCGGCAAATCGACGTTGCTACGTTGCGTGAACAGATTAGTTGAACCCGATTCCGGTCAAGTCGTCCTTGATGGTGTGGATATCACCAGCCTCGGCAAATCGTCGCTCAGGAACGCCCGGCGTACCATGGGGATGATATTTCAGGAGTTCAACCTGATCGACCGGCTGACGGTATTGGAAAACGTGCTGGCGGGCACCCTCGGTGTTACCGGCACATTGCGGGGTATCTTTCGTGCATTTCATGGTGATGACATTCAGCGCGCCCTCGAGCTTTGTGAGCGGGTTGGGATTATTGATCATATCCGAAAGCGTGCCGACCAACTTAGTGGTGGCCAGCGCCAACGCGTCGGTATTGCCCGGGCCCTGATGCAGCGTCCGAAAATTCTTCTGGTCGATGAGCCGACCTCAAGCCTAGATCCAAAAATTGGCCGCGAGGTCATGGATCTGCTGAAAGAGATTACCAAGGAAGCGCACATTCCCATGCTGGTCAGCGTGCACGATATCTTCCTGGCAAAGAATTACTCCGACCGCATTGTCGGTCTTCAGGGCGGTGAAAAAATCTTCGATCAGACGACCGCGTCGGTCGAAGCTGATTCCTTCGACCAGATTTACCACGAAGCTTCATAGCGTTCAGAGGAATTGCCGGAATTCATGTCATGATAGATGCCGCCATCGCCAACCCGCTCCGCGACCCGAAAGATACCTTTCGCCGCTACACGATTTTCGGTGTATGCGCGGTGTTCGTCCTCGCGGTTGCCAAAGACATCATCATCGATGAGACCGACTGGGAGCGCATGGGGACCCTTGCCGAAATGGTCAAGACGGCGCTGTTTTTCCTACCCGAATGGTCGTTCTTCCCGCAAACCGTACTGCCGCTTCTCGAAACGTTATTGATTGCGCTTTGGGGGACGATACTGGCCGTCGGCGTTTCCGTTCCCATCGCCTACTTGGCGGCACGAAATATTACGCCGATGCCTTGGATCACCTATCCCTTGGGCCGCGGTTTAATCGTGCTTTCGCGTTCGACACACGAAATTATTTTCGCACTGATTTATGTTTCGGCACTGGGTTTGGGGCCGTTGCCCGGTATTCTCGCATTGGCAACCCGCTCGCTCGGCTTCCTCGCCAAGACCACGGCCGAGGCTATCGAAAATGCCGACCCCGGCCCCATCGAAGCCATAGAGGCGACAGGGGCCAATCGGCTGATGGTGTTTTGTTTCGGTGTGATCCCTCAAATTTTCCCAATCTTCGTCGGCAATGTGATCTTCCAAATGGATATCAACATCCGCCGCGCCTCGATCCTCGGTCTGGTCGGCGGCGGCGGCATCGGCCTGATGTTCGCCGAGGTCATGCAGAACCTGTACTACGGCCGAGCCGGGATGATCGTTGTCGGCATCACCGCCATGGTGGTCGTCGGTGAATTTATTTCCAACCGCGTTCGCGAACGGCTGATTTGAGGGACTTGAGATGAAAGAAAACGTCAGCCTCGCCTTTGACCGCCACCGCAGCGAAGAGATGCGCTCAGGGCTATGGAAGTTCGTCGGGCTATTGTTATTCATTGCCTTCGCGTTTTGGTCTATTGATGTTTTGAAGATACCGATTGAACGCGTACTCGGCATGTTTGGACGGCTGGGGACGATGATTTCCGAACGTCTTTTACCGCCCGAAATGGCTTTCGCCGCACAGCCTCGCGTTGTCGACTCCATTGTCGAGACCATCGAAATGTCTATTCTGGGCGCGGTTATCGGCACCATCATCACCATGCCCTTGGCATGGTTTGCTGCCTGGAATGTCACGCCGAGCCGGGCAATTTTGTTTCCCCTGTCACGCGCCATTATTGTCGTGACCCGTGGCATGCCGACATTGATGTGGGCCATGGTGCTGGTCGCGATCTTCGGTTTCGGCCCCTTCGCCGGCATGCTGGCATTGGTGAAAGCCAGCATCGGATTCGCCGGTAAGCTCATGGCCGAACAAATTGAAGCCATCGACATGAAGCGCGTCGAGGCGATCCGCGCCACCGGGGCCAATGAATTGGATGTCTTGTTTTATGCCGTCATTCCCCAAGTTTGGGCGAATTGGGTCGGCATCATCATCTACAACTGGGATGCGCAATTACGCAATTCAACGATCCTAGGCTTCGTCGGCGCCGGCGGCATGGGTTTGTATCTCCGCGAACAAATTTCAATCATCGAATATCAGACCGCCATGGCGATCATCGTTGTGATCATTGTCATGGTGGTGCTTTCCGAAACCGCGTCCCACTTCCTGCGCCACCGTCTTTACTAAATGGAATTTGAACACCAATAACCATGACCGGGTCCATTGAAAACGCGCTGAACTTGGCGTCAACAAACCACGAACGTAGTATTCGTGTGCTCCGCGAACTTGTTCGCATTCCCAGCCTGACTGGCGAAGAGGGCGAGGCCCAAAAGTATTTGGGTACGCTGCTCGGGAACTCCGGCGCTGCGCTTACTATGGAAGAACCCGACATCGAGGCCGTATTCGAACGGTTCCCCCATGTCGCCCAGTATCCGACCCACTGGCAGCATGATTTGATCTTGCCTTACGCCGAGTTCCCCACCTACGAAGGTTTGCAATCCAGTGGTTTGGAGCCGGTTCTGAACTACGCCGGTAGGCCCAACGTGGTCGGCGTCTTTAAAGGCAAGGGCGGCGGTCGGTCGCTGATCCTCAATGGCCATATTGATACGGTGACCATTGAGCCCACCGATGAGTGGACGCGTGAGCCTTTCGGCGCCGAGGTCGAAGACGGTCGCATGTACGGTCGCGGCACATCCGACATGAAGGGTGGCCTGCTGGCGGGTATCATGGCGATGATTTATCTGAGCGAGGCTGGTGCCGACATTGGCGGCGACGTGACGGTCGAAAGTGTCGTCAACGAAGAGCACGCCGGCAACGGGACCCTGGATCTGGTGCGCCGCGGCTTTACGGCGGACGGCGCCATTGTTCTGGAGCCCACCAACAACAAGGTCGCCGTCAGTCACCCCGGCGGATTGTACTGGCAAGTGACGGTGCCGGGGCGCCCAAGATCGCCGGGTGCGCGCTGGAAAGACGGTGCGTTGGACGGCGTAAGCGCAATTGAGAAATTGCCGGGGGTGATCAGCGCGCTTCTCGAATTGGAATCAAAGTTCAACGCCGAAGCGACCGACGATCCCATGGAACAGGGGCGTGCCGCGTTCTCCTTGGTAATCGGGCGGGTCTCCGCAGGACATTATGAGACGGTCACGGCGAGCGAGGCGGTGCTTAGGGGCGGCGCCTATTTCTCCCCGGTCATGGGGGATATCGGCGAAGTCATGGCGGCCATGACCCAGGCCATCGACGAGGCCAACGCGGCCGACGATTTCCTTTGCGGCAATCCGGCCCGGCTTGAGTTCCTGCACCACGACGATTCGACCCGTCAAAGTCCGCAAATTCCCCTGGCCGTGGCTTTGTCCAACGCGCTCAAGGAACGTGGCGAAAGCGGTGATGTCATCCCAGGCCCCTTCGCTTGCGACTGCCGCCATCTGGTCAATCAAGGCGGCATTCCCTCGGTGATCTTCGGCCCGGGCACCATCGCCCAGGCCCACAAACCCGACGAGCACATCGAGATCGAAGAATACCTGGCCTGCATCGAACATCTGATCGCCTTCATCGGAAGTTGGTGCAATGAAACCCGCGACCGATCCTTTGAAGACGCCGCAAAAGAGGCACTTCCCGTATGATCCCAGCCATTTCACCCGAAGACGCCGAAACCTTTGCCCGCGACGGCATCGTCTGTATGCGAAATATGTTTGATCCAGCCTGGGTGGCGGATTTGCAGAGCCTTGCCGATGACATGCTGAACGCCGAAGAGCGCCACCCCGAGCAGTCTCAAGAATTGGCTAAGGATGGTGACGAGGGACGGTTCTTCAACGAGATGTTTATCTGGCCCCGCCATGACGGCTTCAAGCGTGTGATTTTCGACTCACCCATCGCCGCCATCGCCGGGCCGGTTATGGGAGCCACGCGGGCACATGTGCTGTTCGATCAATTGCTGATTAAGGAGCCAGGCACGGGCGAGCCGACTCCTTGGCATCATGATCAGCCGTACTGGCCGTTCCGGGGCGCGCAAATTTGTACGCTTTGGCTGGCACTGGATGACGTTACGGCGGAATCGGGCGCGGTTGAGTACGTCAAGGGATCACATTGGTGGGGCAAAAAATTTCAGCCGACGTCTTTCGTCGGCGACGGACGATACCAGCAAGACGGGCTCGACGTATTGCCCGATATTGAGGCCATGCGTGATGACTTTGACATCGTTCAATTTGAAATGGCGCCGGGGGATTGCACCCTTCATCATGGCTTGACGGTGCACGCCGCGCCCGGCAACAAGCTTGCCGACCGCCGCCGGCGCGCCTATGTCACCCGCTGGGGCGGTGATGATGTGACTTATGATCCCCGTGACGGCACTCAACCGATGCTCCGCGATCCGGGGCTGAAAGCGGGCGACCCGGTCGAATGCGATCTCTGGCCCGTGGTTTGGCAACAGGCGGCATAACCCATGCCGGACAAAGCGGGAAATCAGCCGGTCATTGATGATGAGGAAGTTCTCGCGGGTATCCGAAAATGGGTAGAGATAGAAACTCCGTCACCGGACGGCGCCGCAGTCAACCGGCTCGCCGATATTGTCCAATCGGACGCAGCCAGCCTCGGCGCCCATGTTGAACGGATTCCTGGGCGCGACGGGTTTGGCGACATCCTCACCGTTCGCTCACCTTGGGGTGGTGATGGCCCGGGCATCTTGGTCCTCAGCCACATGGATACGGTCCACGCCATTGGTACCCTGAGCGACGCCAATCCATTTCGCCGCGACGGTGACCGGGTTTATGGCCCCGGCATCTTTGATATGAAGTCCGGGGCCTACTTAGCCTTTTACGCTTTCCAGCATTTCGTTCGGGCCGGCTTGGAAACGCCCCTCCCGTTGACCTTTCTCTATGTACCGGAAGAAGAGATTGGCAGCCCTACGTCGCGCCAAGTGATCGAAGATACAGCGTGCCAAAATAAATACGTCCTGGTTACTGAACCAGCCCACGGGGGGCTTTGCTGCACCGCGCGGAAAGGTGTGCTGCATGTGGATATCAAAGTCCACGGTCGCCCGGCCCATGCCGGCTCGCGCCATCAGGACGGGCGCAGCGCGCTTGTGGAATTGGCCCGCCACATTGTCGCGCTCGAAGACCTCACGGACTATGAGCGCGGCATTACCGTCAACGTCGGCCTGGCATTGGGCGGCAGTTTCATCAACGTGGTGCCGGCGGAGGCCGAAGCCAAGATCTGTATGCGGGCACCGGAGACGTCGATGTTGGACGACTTGCGAGATCATGTGCTGGCGTTGCAACCTATCGGCCCCGACGTGACACTTGAGATCGCCGCCGAAATCAACCGCCCGGTTTTCCCGCGCGGGCCGGGCACGGCGCAGTTGTTCGAACACGCCAAGGAAATCTGCCGCGAGGTTGGATTTGAATTGGATGAGCGCCACAGCGGCGGCGGCTCGGACGGCAATTTCACGGCGGCACTTGGCATCCCGACCCTCGATGGTCTCGGCGCCGACGGTCACGGCCACCATACCCTCGATGAATACATTTTGTTTTCCTCCCTCGCGCCGCGGGCCAAAATGTGGGTCCGGTTGCTTGAACCCCTGACCTGACGAGAACTTGGAGAGCTGCCATGAAACGCTTCGTGACCGCCGTTTTCAGCCATGAGACCAACACGTTCTCATCAATTCAGACACCGTTGAAATCATTCGGCCGGTTCAGTGGCGGCAATGGCCCGGTTTCCGGTGATGCGGCGATATCAGCCTACCGGGGCACGAATATGCCGGTTGCCGCCTATATTGACCTCGCGGAAGAAGCTGGTGCCGAATTGAACTTC
>JABJBP010000146.1 GCA_018665815.1 Rhodospirillaceae bacterium | reverse complement strand
TACGCACCGCATCAACCTCCGCCAGGACGATATCTGACGGCGTACACGGGTTCGGCGGTGCGACGGTCGCATTCGAGGCTTTAGAATTTTACTGCGGGATCATCATTGGGATCGCCATTATTCCCTGTCGATGGCGTAAATCTAGCACGGCCAGCGGTCGGGAGTCCCAGGGGCTCTAAACGGACCGGACAAAAAAACCGCCCGGCGAATCACCGGGCGTTAAAGGGAGACCTTGTGGATATGGTGATAATCTTATGCATAAAGGCGCCCCGGCGCTGTGACCGCCATCACAGGTCCGAAATTTAATTGTCCAGAAGGTGTGACAGCCGCAGAAACCCCGGCTAAATTGCGGGCACAAGCGCAAATATATTGCCGATCCTTGGAAGGAAAATATCATGACGACGGGCGACAACCGCCGCACCGGCGGTGAACTGCTGGTGGATACGCTTTCGGCCAACAACACCGACATGGCCTTTTGCGTGCCCGGCGAAAGCTACCTGGCCGCCCTGGATGCCCTGCACGGCGCCCCCAGCATTGATCTCATTACGTGCCGCCAGGAAGGCGGGGCGGCGATGATGGCCGATGCGTACGGCAAATTGACCAGCAAGCCTGGCATTTGTTTTGTTACCCGTGGGCCCGGTGCCACCAACGCATCCGCCGGTGTCCATATCGCCTATCAGGATTCCACCCCGATGATCTTGTTCATCGGCCAGGTCGGACGCGACATGCGCGACCGTGAGGCATTTCAGGAAATTGACTACCGCCGCATGTACGGCCAAATGGCGAAATGGGTCGCCGAGATCGACGATGCGGCTCGGGTGCCGGAGTACGTCTCGCGGGCCTTTCACACGGCGATGGCCGGCAGGCCCGGCCCGGTGGTACTGTCATTGCCCGAAGACATGCTGCGCGACCGTGCGCCAGGTATTGAGATCACCGCCGCGCACCGTATCCAGGCGCATCCGGGCGCGAACGACATGGCGGAATTGCGCGCACGCCTTGAGGCCGCCAAACACCCATTGGTGATCCTCGGCGGCAGCGGCTGGGACGCGGACGCCACCACCAACATTCAAAAATTCGCCGAAGCCAACCATTTGCCCATGTCCTGCGCCTTCCGGTTCCAACACCTGTTTGACAACGCCCACGACAATTACGTCGGCGATGTTGGCATTGGCATCAATCCGAAGCTCGCCGATCGCGTTAAAGGCGCAGATCTCCTGATCGCCGTCGGCCCCAGGCTCGGCGAGATGACCACCGGCGGCTACGGGCTGTTGGATATCCCGGTGCCGACGCAGGACTTAGTGCACGTGTTTTCCGGCGCCGAAGAACTCGGCCGTGTCTATCACCCGGCCCAGGCAATCAACGCGGGCATGCGCGCCTTCGCTGCGTCTTGTGCGGATATGGAGCCCGTTGACGCTCCTTGGGCAGCCGACACCCAAACGGCACGGGACGATTACCTGGCCTGGACCGAGCCCACCGAGGTGCCCGGCGACGTTAACCTGGGCCATATTATCGGCTGGCTCCGCGACAACACGTCGGACGACACTATCATCTGCAATGGCGCCGGTAACTTCTCCGCCTGGGTACACCGGTTTTACCGCTATCGGGGCTTCGGCACCCAACTGGCGCCGACGTCCGGCTCCATGGGCTACGGCGTGCCGTCGGCCATCGCCGCAAAACGCATATACCCCAACAAGACCGTCATCTGCGTTGCCGGCGACGGCGATTTCATGATGACGGCGCAGGAAATGGCGACCGCCGCGCATCACGGCATCAACACCATCTTCATCATCGCCAACAACAGTTTCTTCGGCACCATCCGTATGCATCAGGAACGCGACTACCCCGGCAACGTCATCGCCACCGACCTCACCAACCCCGACTTCCCGACATACGCCCAGGCTTTTGGAGCGCACGGCGAACGGGTCGAAAAGACCAAAGACTTCCCCGCTGCGTTTGAGCGCGCCCAAGCTTCAAACAAACCGGCGATCATTGAACTGATCACTGACCCGGACGCCATCACGCCGTCAGCGACGTTGAATGGGATTAGCGCGGCGGCTCAGGCGAAGGATTGACGCAAGGCATCCAGCGCCTTCTCAAGCGCAGCTTCTCCGTATGGTTTGGCCTCCACTACGCCCCACACCGGACCCGGCCACGCTTGGTCGGACGTAAAACGCGCGATCACGTGGACATGCAGTTGCGGAACCATGTTGCCCAGCGCCGCGACGTTCATCTTATCGGGTGCGAACACGTCTTCCAGG
The DNA here is from genome assembly GCA_018665815.1 of Rhodospirillaceae bacterium. GTDB lineage: Bacteria > Pseudomonadota > Alphaproteobacteria > Rhodospirillales > Casp-alpha2 > UBA3470. The sequence goes on along the minus strand of JABJBP010000146.1, from coordinate 1,030 downwards.
GCCACCGAGGCGCGATCGATTTCGTCCATCATGGCCGGACGGTCTTCGGGGGCTAGGTCGTGGAAATCGCGGAGTGCGTCGCGCCGGGGCACCAAGATCAACCACGGATATGTGGCGTCATTCATTAACAAGACCTTCGAGAACGGCCAGTCGCAGACCTCAATAGTATCCGCTTCCAATCTTTCGTGCAGGACGAACATGGTTCACTCCGCTAATGTCTCGGCTCATGTTTTATCTGAAATCGCCATGGCCAGCCTGACACGGGCGCAGCCCGGCGGCAAATATTCGGAGGAAAGCCCGTGGCGGAACCATCTTTAAAGGTCGAGATTTGGATCAAGGCGCAGGTTCGGATGTGCGACATCAACATGACGCCGGCCTATATCCGCCGGCGCGGCGATCCGGACGCCGGCGCAGTATTGTTGAAGCTGGATAAATTGGACGGCACGTCGGAGGTATTCACCCAAGTCCGTACTGGGTCGGGGGAAAAGGCCTGGACGTCGGGGACGGGCGGGGCGGCCGTCGCGGACGGCGAAGCCGAGGCCTACATCGAGCGCCAGCTCAAATATGACCCCGACATTTGGGTTTTGGAAATTGAGGACCGGAACGGGACGTATAAATTGGACGGCGCGGTTGTTTGAGCACTAGCGAAGATCTTTAGTTTTTAGCTGGTAAACATCCCGCCCGCCGTCGGCTTTGGGTAGGCACCCTCCAGCAGCACGTCGCCGTGGAAATGCAGGTTGATCCAGATGGTTTCACTATTCAGCTGATTGTGCACCGCAGCACCGGCTTTCGGACACGCCAGCTTCATGTAGGAATACCGGATGCGGCCGTTGCGGGTTTTGATGAACGTGGCGTGCGGAATGACGCCGACGTGGACATCGACGACCAGACGCTTGCGCTCGCTGATCCGCACGCCTTGATAATCCCACACTCGGTTCGGCGGGTTCGCCGAGTAATGGCTTTCCAGTGCCACCTGGGCTTGTTGCATGGATTCCATTTGCGCGTCGTACTTGGACATCAAGGCGAGGCC
>JABJBP010000145.1 GCA_018665815.1 Rhodospirillaceae bacterium | reverse complement strand
GCCTTTCAAATCGACATCATCAGGTAACCGTGCCGCCAATTGCTTCTCACTCAAGGGTTCGGCGGCGGCGAACAAAATGGCTTCCAAAAGGCGCAGGTGCTGGCGTTCAATCTTGGTCATTCTTGATCAGTCTCCGGATTTAGCGCATCGCTCTGATTGGTGGGTTCAGCAGCTTCGCTGTCATCATTGGCGGCACTGTCAGGCCTGGCACTTGGTTTCAGAAATATCGGCGCGAAGGTTTCAGCTTGCTGCAAGCGGACCTGGCCTTCGCGTGCCATTTCCAAACTCGCTGCAAATGTCGAAGCCACGGCCGAGCGCAAGACCAAGCCATCTTGCAACCCCGGTGGCAAAAATGCCCAAAGGTTCTGCCAATCGGGTACCGGCCCGAGAAGCTTCCGCAGGCGCTGCAAGGCATCCTCAACAGTATAAATCTCAAAGGCCTGAATATGAAGCGGCCCACCACCCTCGCCGCGGTTGGATTGATCGCCGTAGGCTTTAAGAAGCTCGAACAAGCTAACTTCGTAGGTCGTATTAAAGGTTCTACGGAAAACCTCGGGGGCGCCCCGGGCAAAGAAATCGCGGCCCAGCAGGCTGCGCTCCATGAGCTTCTTGCCAGCATCCTGCATCGTCTCGAGACGTTTTAATTGGAACGCCAGCGCCGCCGCCATTTCATCGCCGGTAGGCTCATCGCCGTCGCTGAGATCGGGCAACAAAAGGCGCGACTTCATGTAAGCCAGCCACGCCGCCATCACCAGGTAGTCAGCGGCGAGTTCCAAATCCCGGCGCCGGGCTTCGGCAACGAAGGCTAGATACTGATCGGCCAACGCGACCATGGAAATTTGCGTGATATCGAGTTTCTGGTCGCGGGCCAGCGACAGCAGAACGTCAATGGGGCCTTCAAAGCCATCCAGATCAACAACGAAAGACGCGCCCGTCTCTTGCGAAGGCGCTTCGAAGGCTTGCCCTTCCTCGAACGTTCCGGATTCCGTCATAAGACCGTTCCCTGCAACCAAGGTTCCGTGCCCTACAGCAGTCCCAGGCCGCTGAAGATTACCCCCATAAGATACTCCGCCGGCGCCCCTACCAGCCACCAAAAGATATTCACCGGCATGCCAAGCCGTTCGGTGACAAAGGGCACAAGGAAGATGGCGGCGAGAATAATCACTATTCCCGCTCTTTCAAGGCGCGCGAGTCGGATTCCCAAATGCGGCGGCAATAATCCCACAGCAACCCGACCACCATCCAATGGCGGCAACGGCAACATATTGAAAACACACAGCAAAACATTGATCCAGACAGCGTTCACCAGATTCTGCGTAACCCAATCGCGAAAGTCGCCGTCGAGCATCCCAACGGTGTGCAAGGCGCTGGCGGCGAGCACCGCGATCAGCAGGTTGCTGGCCGGCCCGGCCGCGGCAACAAGCACCATGTCGCGCCGCGGTTGGCGGAGCCGGGCGAAGTTTACGGGTACGGGTTTGGCGAATCCGAACATCATCCGACCGCCGCTGCCAAGCAGCAGAAGTGCCGGCAAAATGACCGTCCCAAACGGATCAATATGCTTAAATGGATTAAAAGTAACACGACCCAGCTGCTTTGCGGTGTCATCACCGAGGCGCCAAGCTACCCATCCATGCGCTGCCTCATGAAACGTAACGGCGAACAATACCGGCAAAACCCAGACCGAAGCCGTCAAGGCAATCTGTTGGAAATCAAAGTCCATCATGTTGCAAGAATCATGATCACGAAGTCGCACCTGCCAGCAATTGGTCGCGTTCGGCACAAAGCGCCGCGACATCGACCGGTCCAGTCAACTGCCGAGCAAGGCGCAATGCGTCACTCTTCTCCAACCAGCTTTCGGCGATTTGACGAAGCGGCTTCAAGCCTTCGTTGACCTCCTGCATTTCCGCCAAATCACCGCTGCAATGGAGCACGATGTCACAACCGGTAGCCAAACACGCGCGGGCCCTCTCTTCCATGCTACCGGATAAGGCCTGCATGCCGATATCGTCTGAGATCAACAAACCGCCAAACCCGATGACACCGCGAACTATTTTTCGAATGACTTTCCGCGATGTCGAAGCAGGCGCCTGCGCATCGATGCTGCGGTAAACAACATGGGCCGTCATTGCCCAAGGCAAATCGGAAAGTGCCTGAAAGGGAACGAAATCGGATGCCGCCAATTCGGCAGTGGCGGCATCAATTTCCGGCAATTCCTTATGGCTATCAACGCTGGCTCGGCCATGACCAGGAATATGCTTGATCACCGGCAAAACGCCACCATCAAGCAATCCTTCGCCAACCGCACGGCCCAAACGGGCCACCATCTCGGGCGTTTCACCGAATGCCCGATCACCGATGACGTCGTGGGTTTCTGGGCGCAAGACATCTAAGACCGGGGCGCAATCGACGGTAATGCCCAACGGCGCGAGGTCCGCCGCCAGCAATCTGCCATGCAGTCGGGCCGCCGACGTCGCTGTTTCCATACCGTGGCGGGCGGCGCATTCGGCAAAGACGGCGCCTGCGGGCAATGCCGGCCACTGCGGCGGACCGAGGCGCTGTACCCGACCGCCCTCTTGGTCAATTAACACAGGGGCATCAGGCCGACGTACACAGGCACGAAGGGCCGCCACCAGTTGACGCACCTGATCGGGGGTTTGGCAATTTCGTTTGAACAGAATAAACCCAACGGGATTGACGGTCTGAAAAAACCGATCCTCTGACGGAGTCAATTCCAGACCGGCGCAGCCAAATATAACCGCCCGTGGCCGCTTGAGGGGAGAGAGCGCCATCTTTCAGTGCCTGCTTATTGGCCTGGTTTGACGACCAGGCAGCCCATTTTTCTTTTCGACAAGGCCTTACACAAAGTCCGAGCCTGCGAATCGCTGGTCAACGGACCGACGCGAAGGCGATAGAATATGCCTTTCTTCGGCCCCAGATCGGCCTTTGTCACGGTCAATCCAAGATCGCCTAATAGGTCAAGATTTTTGCGTCTCATGCGGTCCCACTCAACGCGGGCGCGCTCTGGCGTGCGCGCCGCTGCCAGTTGCACACGATAAGCACCCTGTTGGGTTGTGGATGGTGCTGTACCTGCAGGCGGCGCAGCAGGCGAGCGTGGTGCCGAACGCGCCGCGACTTTTGTCGGTAACGGCGCGCGAGGCGGCGGCGCGGGGGTAGCAATCGGTTGGCGGGGCGCGATGGCCGCAGGCCGGGGCGCACGGACCGCGCCCTTTTTCAGACGAATGGGTTCATTACTTCTTGTCAGTGAAACAGGCGCATTCTCGCGAGTGTTTCCCAAGCCCGTTGGCGCCGCCGGTGGAGGTGGTGCAACCGATGTTACATCGGTCACGGCCGGCACCCGCGCCGTCTGTGGAGTCGGCTGGACGACGCGCGCCGTACCAGCCGCTATGCGTTGTTCCGTACTCTCCGAAAATGCCGCCGAGGCCGGGGTCGCGGGCCTGATTGCCAGGGGCGCTTCGGGTTTCGGTAGCAACCGTTCGATGGTGTTTTCGGCAACCGTCATTTTGTCACTCTGCAGCCGGCCATAGACCAGCTTGTCTCGGTTCGGCACCTGCAGACCGCCAGGATTTTCGGGGCGAACCTTGACCGGACCGGCCATCGCCCGGATGACCGGCAAATCACCATCGTCCCCCATGACCAGCGTCATCATTTTATCGCGATAGAGAATCCAGCCGCCGGCGCCGATCACGCAAAAAGCGACAATCCAAAGCAACGCACGGAAACCCCGCCGTGGCTTTGGCGCGTTGGTCTCTACGGCCTCAAACTCAAGAGCGTCGGAGGCTGCAACTTTCAAATCCGTTCTGGCACGCGACATGGACGCGGCTCCGCTCCGGTAATGGGTGAACAGCGAATCGGTCTATTATATCACTTGAAACCCGTTAAAAGACTATTGCTGACTATGAGATTTTTGAATGCAGGTTAAAAAGCCGATGATGCTCATCCAAGGCAAAGCGATCCGTCATGCCACCAATGTAATCAGCGACCAGCTGCGCCGTTTGCTCGCTGTTCGGCGGGCCGGCGTCCAGTTGCCATTCAGTAGGCAGACATTCAGGCTCTGCCAGAAGCAAAACAAACAGGTCGCGGACCACGCGCCGGCCTTTTGAGGTCATCCGGTTCAGTTTGTAATGGCGGTACATATTCGCGAACAGAAACTTTTTGATGTTCGCATCATGATCGCGCATGGCCTCGGAAAACCCGGCGACCGGACGGTCATGGCGACGAATGTCATCGGCGGACGATGGCGCCAAATCCGAAATGCGCTGAGTGGTTTCGGCGATCAAATCATCAGCCATGGCACCGATCAGACGGCGCACGGCTTCATGGATACGCCGTGATGGATCAAGATCGTCAAATTCTTTGGTGACATCAGCGAAAATGGAACCGACCAGCGGCACATCAGCCAGATCACCGACCGTGAACAGCCCGGCCCGTAGGCCATCGTCTATATCGTGATTATTATAAGCGATGTCATCCGCCATAGCGGCAACCTGGGCTTCCGGCCCGGCATGAGTATGGAGTTCCAAATCCTGGATCTCGGCATATTCGGCAATCGCCCGGGGCAATTCGCGGTCAATCGCACTGAGCAACGGGCCATTGTGTTTAACCACACCCTCCAGCGATTCCCACGTCAGGTTCAGGCCGTTCCAGTTGGCGTAGCGTGATTCCAATTTGGTAATGACGCGCAAGGACTGGGCGTTGTGATCAAAACCGCCGAAGGGCGCCATCAGTTCTTTTAGCGCATCCTCGCCGGCATGGCCGAACGGCGGGTGCCCTAGATCATGCGCCAGCGCCAGGGCTTCACCCAGATCTTCGTTGAGGCTCAGATACCGGCAGACCGAACGCGCGATCTGCGCAACCTCCAGAGAATGGGTTAACCGGGTCCGGAAAAAATCCCCCTCATGATTGACGAACACCTGGGTCTTGTAGGCCAAGCGGCGAAACGCGGCGGCGTGAATAATCCGGTCGCGGTCGCGTTGGAAACATCCACGCGTCGCACTTTCCGCCTCTTCATAGAGGCGCCCACGGCTGGCCGCCTCATGGCTCGCATAAGGTGCCAACTTGAACGATGGTATCCAGGCCTTCGGCATAAGCGAACCTAACGCGCCCTCCCCCACCCCGGCAACGGACTTGTGGCACCTGGGGAAATTAATGCTTAATCCTCTAATAAATACGGAGAACGTATTTCCGGAGATCGAACCATGCTGAGCATTCAACGCCTAAGTTATGATGATGCCGCCGTCCTTTTGGCTGGCGCCGAGGAAAAAGCCCGCGACATCGGCGTCGCCATGTGCATCGCCGTCACCGATGAAGCCGGACATTTGATTGCCTTCAAGCGCATGGACGGCGCCAAGCAACTTTCCGTCAAGTTGTCGGACGACAAGGCCTACACGGCGGCCATGTCGAAACGCCCAACCCACGAATACAACGAGATGTGCCAACCAGGTTCGTTGGTGTTCGGCATTCACACCTCAATGGACGGGCGGTTCTCGACGGTCGGTGGCGGTTACCCGGTCATCGTCGTTGGGGCCGTCGTTGGCGCCATCGGGGTGTCGGGGGGTGCGGCGGAACAGGACATGGCATGCGCCGAAGCCGGCCTCAAAATGTTCGCCGGCGATTGACTTGACGCCGGAACGCACTACATACAGGACAGGTTGTGTTACAATCGAATTGAACCAATTAAGGACTGTTCCATGCCGGACGGCACAGAGGCGAATTCAGAAGTCAGCTTGAGCGACAGCGCGGCAAAGCGCGTCCAACAAATTCGCGCAACCGAGGGCAACAATGCCCTGATGCTGCGTCTGGCGGTGTTGGGCGGCGGCTGTTCAGGGTTTCAATACAAATTTGATCTTGATGACAACCTGAACGACGACGATCAGGTGTTCGAGAATGCCGGCACCAAACTAGTCATCGATGAAGTTTCTCTGGGACTGCTGGGCGGTGCGGTGATCGACTACAAGACCGAGCTCGGCGGCGCCTTCTTCCAGGTCGAAAACCCCAACGCCACGGCGAATTGCGGCTGCGGCGCGTCGTTCTCCGTCTAATCCGTCTATTTAGTATCAGTAAGAAACTTCGGCCCGCAACACGGCGATGACGTCCGCCGGCTCGGCCCGGTGGCGGTAATCGGCGTTCACGTAAGCGTAGCTGACCTTGCCGCCCCGTGAAATCACATAGGTCGCCGGCAACGGCAGACGGTAGGTCGGATCGCCATTTTCCGCTTCCACGTCATTGCCCAGGCGGTTCTTGTAAACCGGCTTCAGACGTTCATCCAAATCGAACACCAGACCGAATGCATCGGCCACCCGGTTGCCGGCGTCACTGAGCACGGGAAAAGCCAGTTCGTTTTTTTCAGCCGCGCTCAGGGAATTGTCGGAGGTCAGCGGCGAGACCGCCACCAATGATCCGCCGATGGACTTGATAGCGTCCAACTCGCGTTGAAAGGCGCGCAGTTCCAAATTGCAGTACGGACACCAACCGCCGCGATAAAAGGTCACGATGACTGGCCTCGCCTTCGTCAAATCAGACAACCGGACGTCGTTGCCCATAGCGTCCGGCAAGGTGAAATCGGGCGCTTGATCACCGACGCCGACAGATTTTTCGGCAATGCCCGAATTGACCAGCGCCGCCGTGGTCTCATCGATCAAATCCAAAATATCGCGGTCGTGGGTCCGGGCCTTTTCCTCTTCGAAATCAGCGATTTGTTTTTTCAAGCCCATGGCGTGACCTTCATTGGCGAACGGAGGTGACAAGATGTCACGCGGTGGTGGCGACGAACAGATGCATTTCGGTGAAATTTTTTAGCCGTTTCGACATCAATGTCCACCATTGGCGTCTTGGCGGATGAAGAATGATGCCCCAGCGTAATTATAGAATGCTTCGTTCGTGGTGTTTACAGCACAGCCTTCTGCCGCAATGATGTGCGCCCATCATGAACGGGTGACGCAGTTATGAAAATCGCGACGTGGAATGTAAACTCAATCAAGGCGCGGCTGCCGCGCGTCGTCGAATGGCTGGGCGAGTTTCAGCCGGATGTCGCCTTATTGCAGGAACTGAAATGCATCGACGAGGCCTTCCCGCGCATGGAAATTGAGGACTGTGGCTACAACGTCGCCACCAGTGGCCAAAAAACCTACAACGGCGTCGCGATCCTATCGAAACACCCCATCGACGTGGAATTGACTGAACTACCGGGCGACCCTTCCGATGAGCAGGCGCGCTACATCGAGGCGCTGATCGGTGACGTTCGGGTGGCGTCGATATATTTGCCGAATGGCAACCCGACGCGCAACGAAGACGGCACAGATCATGATAAATTCATCTATAAACTCGGCTGGATGGATCGGCTGTACGACCATGTGAAAAGCCTTTTAGCGACGGAAGACGCCTTCGTGCTGGGCGGTGATTACAACATCGCGCGCAACGACGATGACGTCTATGATCCGGCGCGATTGGCCGATGATGCCATTTGCCGCCCCGAAGGCCGCTCGTGCTTCCGGGCGATCTCAAATCTTGGCCTCACCGATGCCTACCGGACCTTCAATACGGAACCGCACCGCTACAGCTATTGGGATTATCAAGCCGGAGCCTGGCAGAAGGACAACGGCGTGCTGATTGATCATCTGTTAATGTCACCGCAAGCCGCCGACCGCCTGATCGCGTCTGACATCGACAAAACACCGCGCGGCAAGGAAAAGGCATCGGACCACACCCCGGTATGGTGTGAGATTTCAGGCTAGCCGGCGAGGATTTCAGATGAACACGCTCACCGGCGGCTGTCTCTGCGGCGCGATCCGCTACACCGTGACGGCGAAACCTTGGGCAGTATCACATTACCATTGCGCCGATTGCCGCCGCGCGACGGGCGCGCCGTTCATCACCTGGATAACATTACCCGTCGATGGCTTCGCCTGGGTCCAAGGGAAGTTAGGCGTGCATCACTCAACCGAAGGCGTGACCCGTGGTTTTTGCACAGATTGCGGGACCAGTCTGGACGACGCGGAAGCGGTGACGCCGGATGATCATTTATGGAGCGGCTCGGCGCTGTCGTGGCTGCATATGGCCGACGGCCTGCCGCGTCTCAAACAAGGCCACTGGGGCGTAGGGTATCCGCACAAGCCGAAGGAGAAATAAGGAATGGCGAAGATAGCATTTTTGGGCACCGGCGTGATGGGCGCCGGCATGGCGTCATGTCTGGTCGACGCCGGCCATGAACTCAGCGTCTACAACCGCACCGTAGAGAAAACCCGACCCTTGATCGATAAAGGCGCCAGGTTGGCGGGGACACCGCGCGAGGCGGCCGATGGCGCGGAAATTGTCTTTGCCATGGTCGGCGACAACGAGGCTTCCGAAAGTGTCTGGTTTGGTGCCGACGGTGCGCTTTCCGGCAAACTTGCGCCGGATGCAATGATCGTTGAATGCTCCACGCTTTCTTATGATTGGGTATTGGATTTGGCCAAGCACTGCGAAGCCGAAGGCCACACCTATATCGACTGTCCGGTCACCGGCTATCCGCACACCGCTTTGGCCGGCGAGATCACGCTGTTTGTCGGCGCGCCGGAAGATACCCTCGCTCGGATCCGCCCCGTTCTTGAACAGATGAGCGCGGAAATTATCCATTTCGGTGATATCGGTGCCGGCACGGCCTACAAGCTGATGGTCAATTTAATGGGGTCGGTTCAGATCGCTGGCGCGGCCGAAGGTCTTTTGATCGCTGAAAAAGCCGGATTGGACCTGGAAACCGTCGCCTATGCGTTATCCAAGGGCGCGGCGTCGAGCCCGCAAGTGATCCGCAATTCCCAGCGCATGGTCGAAGGCAATCACGATGAGAACGTTGTGTTCTCCGGTCGCTGGCGGCTCAAGGATACGCTCTATGGCCTGAAGTTGGCCGAGTCTGTCGGTCAGGAAGCACGCTTCGGCGGCGTGGCCGGAAAAATTTACCGCCAACTCGTTGACGAAGGGTTGGGCGACGTCAATGAAACCAAGGTGATTGATGTCCTGCGCTCATAAATTGAGTGTTATCGTAGCCCTGGCGGCGGTGTTGTTCGTCCGCTCGCCGGTCATGGCCCAAAAGCCCAGCGCCGAGGACGCCGTCAAACAGGACCTCAACAACTATGCGATGATTGTCGCTGGATATCAGGTCGACGGACGTTGCCAGATTCTGGCGGCCAGCCAGCGCACCGAATACGCCAGCCATACGGCCATCATTCGGCGCGCTTTCGTCGTGCTGGGCCTGGATGATCACGCCTTGGCGGAAATCGCCGAGCGGGCGCGGGTCGCCGCGGACAACAAGGCCTTTCAAAACTGCGATGCCAAGACGGCGGAAACCGTCGAACGATTGGGTGTGCTGACACAAAAGATGAGCGTCAAACTGGCGGACTAGCTGGCCGACAATGACCGGACCAAAAAAATTCAGTAATCATTTCTCACCGATCACGTGCCGGCGAGACGGCCGCCAGTTGAACCACCGGCGGCGGCATTGACGTGGGAAGTCGGCTCCAATTCCGTGCGCCGCACCGTTGATTCCAGGGTTACGGCTGTCATGGCATCTATGAAGTTCATGGTGCATCTCCTGCGGTTCAATGTGTTCCAATGGCGACAGAATAGGGATTTGCAATTGATCACTGAAACGAATAATAATGATGCTAGTTATCAATTTTAATGATGTAATATGTAATGACCCCGAACCTCGATACGGACCTGTTGCGGGCTTTCATCACCATTGCCGATGAACAGAGCTTTACTCGGGCTGCGGATCTGCTGGGCCGTACGCAATCCGCCGTCAGCATGCAGATCAAACGCCTGGAGGACGTGTTGCAGGTTCGTTTGTTTGACCGCGACGGGCGGCGCATTCGCGTCACCCCTGAAGGCCAGGCGTTGATGGGCTACGCGCGGCGCATGCTGCGGCTCAATGATGAGGCGATAAATCATTTCCTGGAGCCGGAACTCAGCGGACCCGTTCGGATCGGATCGCCCGATGACTACGCGAGTTATCTATTGCCCCGGGTCCTCGGCGCCTTCGCCCAATCCCATCCGGGCATCGAAATTGACGTGACCTGCGACAACTCGACCGACCTATTGCCATTGGTGCAGCGCGGCGATTTGGATTTGGCGTTGCTGAGCCGTGGCCCGGATATCCATGGTGGTGAACTGATCCGTACCGAAAAACTGTATTGGATTTCGTCCGCGGCCCACGCAACCCACGAACAAACCCCCCTACCCCTGGCTATGTTCCCGGACGGCTGCGTTTGCCGCTGGCATGCGATCAATGCCCTGGAAAATCAAAACCGCGATTGGCGCCCGGCATACGCTAGCCGCAGCACCACGGCCATCTACGCCGCCGTGCTTGGCGGATTCGCCGTCTCGATCATTGAAGAAAGTATGATCCCAGATGGCGCGCGCGTCCTGACAGAATCCGAAGGCTTCCCTGACCTGCCGGAAGTCGAAATTTCCCTTCACCAAAGTCCCGGCAACTCGTCGGCTCCGGTCTTGCGCCTAGCTGCGCATATTCGTGAGCATCTCGGGCGGCGCAACACCCTCCGGCGCGATGTCACCTGACCGTATGACGCAATTATCCGACCAAGAGATCATTGACGGCGCCAGACGCTATGTGGACCTATCCAACGACCATGACATCGATGCTATCAGTGCAATTCTCGACACAGAGGCCACTTATGCATCAAACCGGGTTGGATCGTACGCCGGGCAGGTCGCCATTTTGGAAATGATGACGGTTTTCTTTGCCGATTTCCCCGATGTCCGATGGCGCACCTCGGAGATCACCGTCGATGAAGACGGCGCTGCCGCATTCGGCTTCGTCATGACCGCCACGAACGCCGCCACGGGCGAACAGATCGAGCTTCGCGGTCAGGAACGCATCCGGTTCACGGTTCGCAGCTTGATCGCCCATGTCGAGGTCGAAGCATAAGCGGATCGCTGAGCTATTCGGCAGCCTGCAGCCGTGCCCGGGCGACCTGGGAGACATCGCGCACCGCGCCACGCGACGCCGACGTCGCCAGCGCTGCGTAGGCCTGCAGCGCTTGGCTGACCACGCGGTCGCGGCTTTCCGGCATCCAGGCCGCATCGCCTTTCGCGTTCATGACGTCGCGGCGGCGTTGCAGTTCGTCTGCGCCGATCGCCAAATTGAGTGAGCGCTCGGCGATATTTATTTCAATCGTGTCGCCTTCCTCGATCAATCCGATCGCGCCGCCCTCGGCGGCTTCGGGCGAAATATGACCGATCGCCAATCCAGACGATCCGCCTGAGAACCGCCCGTCGGTAACCAACGCGCAATCCTGGCCGAGGCCCATGGATTTAATATAGCTGGTGGGATAAAGCATTTCCTGCATGCCCGGGCCACCCTTCGGCCCTTCGTAGCGGACAACAACGACGTCGCCTTTCTTCACCTCACCGCCCAGAATTTTTGCAATCGCCACGTCCTGGCTTTCGCAAATCACCGCCGGACCTGAAAACGTCAGGCAGCTTTCCGGAACGCCTGCGGTTTTCACCACACAGCCGTCCGCCGCCAGATTGCCATACAGTACGGCTAGCCCGCCATCCTTGCTGTAGGGCGTCTCGGTGCTGCGGATGCAACCGCCTTCGCGGTCCAGATCCAGGCTGTTGTAACGTTTGGATTGAGAAAACGCCTCGGTGGTGATGACGTTGCCGGGCGCCGCCAGATAGAATTTTCGAGTATCTTCAGTCTCATTGCGCCGGATATCCCATTTATCGATGGCCTCACCGATGGTCGGCTCATGGATGGTTGGGTTGTCGCGGTGCAGAAGATCGGCGCGCTCCAATTCTCCCAAGATACCCATGATCCCGCCGGCCCGGTGGAAGTCCTCCATATGATAGAGGCTGGTCGACGGGCTGAGCTTCGAGAGATGCGGCACGCGGCGGCTCAATTCGTCGATATCGCTGATCGAGAAATTGACCTCGCCTTCCTGCGCCATGGCCAGCAAATGCAAGATCGTATTGGTTGAGCCGCCCATGGCGATATCGACGGTCATCGCGTTTTCAAATCCGTTGCGGCTACCGATGGAGCGCGGCAGCACGCTTTCATCGTCTTCTTCGTAATAACGCCGGCACAATTCAACAATTGTCCGGCCGGCCTTGTGAAACAGTTCGCCACGGTCCGCGTGGGTCGCCAACAAGGACCCGTTGCCGGGAAGCGCCAAGCCCATGGCTTCGGCCAGGCAGTTCATGGAATTGGCCGTAAACATCCCCGAACACGACCCGCAAGTCGGGCACGCGGAACGCTCGTACGCCAGCGCTTGCTCGTCGGAAACGTTGGGGTCGGCGGCCTTGACCATGGCGTCGATGAGGTCGGCTTTGACCTCTTCACCTTCGACGACCATCTTGCCGGCTTCCATGGGGCCGCCGGAAACGAAGACGGCGGGAATATTCAGGCGCATGGCGGCCATCAACATACCCGGTGTGATCTTGTCGCAGTTCGAAATACACACCATGGCATCGGCGCAGTGCGCGTTGACCATATATTCAACCGCATCCGCGATCAGTTCGCGGCTGGGCAGCGAATACAACATCCCGTCGTGGCCCATGGCGATGCCGTCGTCGACGGCAATGGTATTGAATTCCTTGGCGACGCCGCCGGCGGCCTCGATTTCGCGGGCAACCAATTGGCCGAGGTCCTTGAGGTGCACATGCCCCGGCACGAACTGGGTAAATGAATTGGAGATGGCGATAATCGGCTTGCCGAAATCGTCGTCGGTCATACCGGTGGCGCGCCACAAGCCTCGGGCGCCGGCCATGTTTCGGCCATGAGTGGAGGTACGTGAACGGTATTCGGGCATGGTCAAACTCCCAGGAAAAAACGGTTTCGCCGGAGAATAGCCGAGCGGGCAGCGAGGTTCCAGCAGATCAAGCATCTCTGCAACACCGTCTTGACATCCGGGGGCGGCAAAGCGCTTTTATCTGCCATGGGCACCCCGGACCATGGCGATATCGTCGTTGGCCTGAATGCCGTGATCGTAACGGTCACGAATGAAGAACCGCGCGTGCTCATCGTCCAGGAACCCGACGCGCCCTCCGGTGACGTTTTGCCCTTTGGTCTGTTCGACCCGATCAAGGACCGGACGCTCGAAGAAGGTCTTCGTTCATGGGTGGTTCAACAGACCGACCTGGAAGTCGGCTACGTCGAACAACTTTATACCTTCGGCAACTCAGGCCGCGACCCGCGTGAACGCAATAGCGGTCAGCGGTTCATTTCGGTGGGCTATCTGGCCTTGGTCCGCGACGCGGCGACGGCAACGCGCGGCACTTGGCGCAGTTGGTACGAGTATTTTCCCTGGGAAGATTGGCGCGAAGGACGGCCGGGAATTCTGGATGCCGAAATCCTGCCGGCGCTCGGCTCCTGGGTCGAGGATACGCCGGATGCATACCTGCGCGCCGTTCGCGAAGAACGCTTGGCGTTGGCCTTCGGTGTCGAAAGCGGTGCATGGACCGAAGACCACGTGCTCGACCGCTTCGAGTTGTTATACGAGGCCGGCATCGTCAGCGAAGCCGTCCGCGATGCCCGAAATGATGATGTCACTGCGCCAGGTTTGACGCCCGGGAAACCGATGGGGTTTGATCACCGTCGAATTCTGGCCACCGGCATGGGCCGCCTGCGCGGCAAGATCCAGTACCGTCCGGTGATCTTCGAATTGATGCCCGCCGAGTTTACTTTGTTCCAATTGCAATGCGCCGCCGAGGGCTTGGCCGGGCTGCGCTTGCATAAACAGAACTTCCGCCGGCTGGTGGAACGCGGCGGGCTGGTGGAAGAAACTGGTCGCATGGAGGCCAGTCGACCCGGTCGTCCGGCGAAATTGTTCCGGTTCCGCCGCAACGTGCTTCGCGAGCGGCCGACCCCGGCCGTCACCCTGCCCCGCGGCGGTTAGAACACCGAGATCACGAAAATTCTGGAACGCTACATCCAATAACACTTGACAACCTTTATGCTCAAAGTTAGCATATTTAAATGCTCAATATGAGTATAACTAATCGTCAACAGGAGAATTTCTCATGATGTATCCCGATGGCATGCCGACAGCGACGCAAGATGCACCCGATTACACGGCCGAAGTGGCCCGGCGCACGGCCCATGTTTTCAAGAATGCCCGCAACGCCATAACCGAACAGGAATGGCCGCATCTGGCCGCGGATATCGATTCTATTCTCCGCCTCAAGGCGGCCCGCAACGCGGTTGTCCTGGCCCACAACTATCAGACCCGCGATATTTATCATTGCATCTCGGACATCACTGGGGATTCCCTGGCCCTGGCGCGCGCCGCGACGGAAGTCGAAGCCGACGTCATCATCGTCTGCGGCGTCCATTTCATGGCCGAGACGGCAAAGATCTTGAACCCGGAAAAGACCGTCCTTATCCCCGACCCGGAAGCCGGATGTTCGCTGGCGGAGTCCATTACCGCCGCCGATGTCCGCGCCCTGAAAGCACAACACCCCGGTATCCCCGTTGTCACGTACGTCAACACATCCGCGGCAGTAAAAGCCGAATCGGATGCCTGCTGCACGTCCGCGAATGCCCAGAAAGTGGTCGAAGCCATGAGTGCGTCATGGGGTATAGACAAAGCCATCTTGATCCCCGATGAGTTCCTTGCCAAAAACGTCGCCGCCGAGACCCATGTTGAAATTATTACCTTCCCGGGCCGCTGCGAGGTCCACGAGCGCTTCACCCTCGATCAGGTCCGCCGGGTTCGCCAGGCGCATCCGATTGCGGCGATTATTGCGCACCCCGAATGCCCGCCGGAAGTCGTCAGCGAGGCTGATTTTTCCGGCTCGACCCAGGGCATGGCCGATTACATCAAGACCAAGAAACCCGAGGAAGCGGTGTTGATCACTGAATGCTCAATGAGTTCCAACTTGGCCGCGGAATATCCGGACACGAACTTCGTCCGGTCCTGCCATCTCTGTCCGCACATGCAGAAGATCACCCTGGAGAAAGTCTCCAACAGCCTGCTGACCATGGGCCATGAAGTGACAATTGACCCAGATATTGCGGACCGCGCCCGCGCGTCAATTCAGGCCATGCTAGATATCGTCTAAAGGTTTACCAATATAGTCCTGATCCTGGCCGTACTGGCCGGCGGCGAGGTCGATTGCCTTCCGTTTGGCAGTCGGTATTTAGCCCACGCACATTGCCAAAGGGCGTCCCGAGCCGCTAAACCTGGGGGAAACTTATGTGCCCCCGGGAGGAAACGACATGGACGCCAAGACCTTCGACAAATCACGTCTACCGAGCCGTCATACCACCATGGGCGCCGACAGCGCGCCGCATCGCGCATTTTACTACGCCATGGGGATGACCGAAGAAGATATCGCAAAGCCCTTTGTCGGCGTCGCCACGTGTTGGAACGAGACCGCACCGTGCAACATTTCGCTTGGCCGCCAGGCCCAGGTGGTGAAGCACGGGGTTAAGGCCGGCGGTGGCACGCCCCGGGAATTCACCACCATCACTGTCACCGACGGCATCGCCATGGGCCACGAAGGGATGCGATCGTCTTTGGTCAGCCGCGAAGTTATTGCCGATTCCGTTGAGTTGACCATGCGTGGCCATTCCTACGATGCGCTCGTCGGCGTCGCCGGCTGTGACAAGTCGCTGCCCGCCATGATGATGGTGATGGCGCGCCTCAACGTGCCCAGCGTCTTCATTTATGGGGGCTCAATCCTGCCCGGCCGCTACAAGGGGCGCGATTTGACCATCCAAGACGTCTTCGAGGCGGTCGGCGAAAATGCCGCGGGGCGGATCACCGATCAGGAATTGCACGATATTGAATGTGTCGCCTGCCCTTCGGCAGGATCGTGCGGGGGTCAGTTCACAGCCAACACCATGGCCTGCGTTTCGGAAGCCATCGGCCTGGCGGTGCCGGGTTCCGCCGGCGCGCCGGCACCCTATGAAAGCCGCGATGCCTACTGCGAGGCATCGGGGCGCGCGGTGATGAATATGCTGGCACAAAACATCCGGCCCCGCGACATCATCACCCGGAAATCGTTAGAGAACGCGGCGATGATTGTCGCCGCGTCGGGCGGCTCGACGAACGCCGGCCTACATCTGCCGGCCATCGCCCACGAGGCGGGTATTGAATTCGAATTGGATGATGTCTGCGAGATTTTCAAAAAGACCCCCTACATCGCCGATTTAAAACCCGGCGGCAAATACGTCGCCAAGGATATGTATGAAGTCGGCGGCGTGCCGATCTTGATGAAGGCGCTGTTGGACGGCGGGTATATGCATGGCGATTGCCTGACCGTTACCGGGCGCACCATCGCCGAAAACTTGGCCAATGTCAGCGTGCCCGCCGACCAAGACGTTATTCGCCCGACCAGCGCACCGATCACGCCCACCGGCGGCGTTGTCGGCATGAAGGGCTCGCTGGCGCCGGACGGCGCCATCGTCAAGGTCGCGGGCATGGACAACCTCGTGTTCAAAGGTCCCGCCCGAGTTTTCGATTGCGAAGAAGACGCTTACGCCGCCGTCACCAATTTGGAAATCCAGGAAGGCGAAGTCATCGTCATCCGATACGAAGGGCCGTCCGGTGGCCCCGGCATGCGCGAAATGCTGTCGACCACCAGTGCGCTCTATGGCCTCGGCATGGGCGATAAGGTGGCGCTGGTCACCGACGGCCGGTTCTCAGGTGCTACGCGCGGGTTCTGCATCGGCCATGTCGGCCCAGAAGCCGCCGTTGGCGCCCCCATCGCCTTGGTTGAGAACGGCGACATCATCCATATCGACGCCAATGAGGGCCTTCTTGACCTTGAAGTTTCCGAAGAGGTCCTCAAAGAGCGGCATAAAAACTGGAAACCGCGCGAAACCAACTATCAATCAGGGGCTCTTTGGAAGTATGCTCAGACCGTGGGTGCCACGCATAAGGGCGCGGTGACACATCCGGGCGGGGCCAAGGAAACCCACATGTACGCAGATATCTAAGGCCGCCCCAGAAAGCCAGCCGAAGCAGCGCAGACAGGGACAAAAGCCATGGCCCAATTCCAAGTGCCCAACCGGCGGCGCGAAGACCGCAAGGCGGTGCTGTTTCGCACGTCGCTGGTGTTCGGCGGCATCGGCGTCGATTGCGATGTGCTCGACATCGGGTCAGGCGGCGTCAGGGTCGCGGCCTCACTGCAGGCCGCATCCCAAACATCCGTCACGTTGGCGATTGATCAATTGGACGATTTCCAGGCCCGCATCGCCTGGAACAGGGGCGGCGAGATCGGTTTGAAATTCGATGAACCCCCAGAACGCATCAATCAGGCGCTGGAAGTCATCGCGCTTTACGGCACCAGCTAAATCCCACCGCAAGGACAACTCATGAAT
The DNA here is from genome assembly GCA_018665815.1 of Rhodospirillaceae bacterium. GTDB lineage: Bacteria > Pseudomonadota > Alphaproteobacteria > Rhodospirillales > Casp-alpha2 > UBA3470. The sequence goes on along the minus strand of JABJBP010000145.1, from coordinate 9,943 downwards.
ACAAAAACCTCCAGGCTTGATCTCGATTTCGTGCGTGCCCAGTTTCCCGATCAATGCTGGAAATGGGCGTTTTTTGAGAACGCCGGCGGTAGTTATGTGCCAAACGTCGTGATCCAACGCATGACCGACTACATGCGCGAGACGCAAGTTCAGCCAGGGCCGAATTTTCCGGTCGCCGCCAAAGCCCAGGAACGCATGGATGACGGCCACCGGCGCATGGCGGCAATGATCGGCGCACCCGCCGACGAGGTGGTGATTTCACCGTCGACATCCATCAACGCCTACGTCCTGGCTCAGGCATTGCGCCCCGGCTGGTCGGCGGGCGACGAGGTTATCGTCGCCATCCAGAACCATGAAGCCAATTCCGGGCCCTGGCGCCGGCTGGAAGAATTCGGCATCAAAATTTTGGATTGGCCCGTGCACCCCGAAACAGGATCCTTGGATATTAACCTCCTGGATGAGTTGTTGAGCGAACGGACCCGGCTGGTCGCGTTCCCGCATGTCTCAAACATTCTGGGCGAGATCAACGACGCCGCGGCGATCACAAAAAAGGCCCACGATGCCGGCGCTCTGGTGTGTGTCGATGCCGTCGCCTATGCCCCGCACCGGGCGGTCGATGTGAAGGCCTGGGACGTGGATTTCTACTTGTTCAGTTTCTACAAAATCTTCGGACCGCATATGGGGTGCCTTTACGGCAAGAAAGACCTGTTGATCGAAGCTGCCAACCAAAGCCATTACTTTTTCGACGCCGACGACATTACCCATAAATTCAACCCCGCCGGCCCTCAGCATGAGATGATCGCCAGCCTCGCCGGCATTGCGGACTACATGGACGCCCTGGCCGAGCACCATTTGAGCGAGCCGCCGAACGATCCCTTCACACGGACCCGGGCGGTGTATGAACTGATTGCCGATCACGAAGAAAAACTGGCGATCAAGTTAGCGGGTTTCCTGACGTACAAATCCGGCGTCCGCATCATCGGTCCGGCAACGGGCGACAAGAACCGCCGCGTTGCGACCTTTTCATTTACCACCGACAAGCATCCGTCCGCCGCGTTCCCGCCATTGACCATGGCCGATTGGGTCGGGCTGTCGAACGGGCACTTCTATGCCAAGCGGCTAATTGAAGCGGTCGGTGTCACCGACGCGGACGATGGCGTGATCCGTGCGTCTATGGCGCATTACACAACGGAGGCCGAGGTTGATAAGCTGATCGAAGTTCTGGACCGGGCGCTTTAGTGCCCCGCCGTCAATAAGCGTCGTTTACGAAGAGCCTCTTCGAGCTTGTCTTCTTCTTTTTCCAAGTCGTTTTCCAGCCGCTTTATACGCTTGTTGAGATTTTCCAGTCGCGCCAGGCGTTTGCGGCGATCCTTGGATTTCCGCCGGTTGTTCCATTTCCGCATCCGCCATCCACCGGCGACACCTAACAACACTAAGCCAGCCACCGAGCAAACAATCCCTGCGGCAAGCCGGCCGACGTCATGGAAGCTGACCGCCGTGCCCCAAAACCCGATAGTGATCATCGCTGAAGCGGCGACGAACAAAATTCGCCGGCTGTTGATCTCGTCATGGTCCTGGCTGTTCTCGGCCTCGGCAATGGCGATGGTGATCTCGGTCCGTGCCATGGCCTGCCACTTCTTGAATGACATCCCTTCATCCAACGTCCGACCTTCGCGGATGAATTGTTCAAGGCGCATAATGACATAGTTTGACCGCTCATCCGGTGTCGGATGCTCGCTTAATGTCGGCACCTCAAAATCATCGTTGGTGGCTTTGGACATGTGATCACTCCTCGACCGCATTCTGAATGAGACAGCTGGGCCGTCCTTCAGTATCTACCAAACCCGGATTAACAGGCCGTTAGCATTGACAAAATATTCACCGCGATTTGGTGCCAAATTTGGCCTAAAAATGTTGCAAATTACATTCATTTAGTTTGCCGCCAATTCGGTATTCCTGATCATCACAAGAAAGTTGATGACCACGTCCGCCTGCTGCCAATGTGGGGGTGGGCGGCGATGCCGCTGCGGCCTCAGGCGGTCGGGAATAATTTGCAGAGATGATGCCGGACAGGGGGATGGTGCAATTGCACGTCGACGATATTTGCAAAGGCAGCGGGGGTACTCACTGCAATACCCAGCACCTACCGGCGGTTTGAGCAAAACCCAACATGAGCCTACCCCGCCGACATCAAACGCGCGCGGGCTTCTTCCAATTTTGTCATCTCGAGGCGCGCGTCGGCGAGTTTTTCGCGTTCCGTCTCAACCACGGCGTCGGGCGCATTGGCGACGAATTTTTCGTTCGCCAGCTTCTTCTTAAAACGCGTGATCTCGTCATGCTGTTTGGCGAGTGCCTTATCCAGACGCGCCTTTTCGGCATCCAAATCAATGAAATCAGCGATACCGACGAGCACGGTGGCCTCGTCCAGCACGAACTGAATGGCGCCCTTGGCGGCGGTCTCGATATCGGACACCTCAAGGGCGGTGACCGCCTCAACCCGGGCGACACGCTTGATCAACTCGGCATGTTTCGAAATCGTCGCCATGGCCACGTCGCCGGCATTGGCCACGCGGATGGGCACTTCGGCCTTCGGCGGCACGTTCATTTCCGAGCGCACGCTGCGGATTTCCGAAATCAATCGCACCATCCAATCCATTTCGGCGTTGGCGTCGGCATCAATCAACGTGTCGGGTAATTCGGGCCAATCGGAGGCGATTAACATGGTCTCGCGGCTCTCCGCCGTTTGTTCCCAAAGTTCTTCGGTGATGAACGGCATGATCGGGTGCAACAAGTGCAATATTTGGTCAAAGGCCCAAGCGGCGGCGGCGTGGGTTTCGGCTTTCGCCGCCGCGTCGTCGCCGTCTTGGAGGATCGGTTTGGTGAATTCCAAATACCAATCACAATAGGTGCCCCAGGCGAATTGGTAGGCGGCTTGGGCAGCTTCATTGAATTTGAAATCGTTGATAGCGGTCGAAATCGCACGTTCGGCCTCGATCACTTTGCCGATAATCCATTTATTGACCGTCTCTTTGACCAATGATGGATCAAACGCTGGATCAACAGCGCAGCCATTCATTTCACAGAACCGCGCAGCATTCCAAATCTTCGTACAGAAATTACGATAGCCCTCGACGCGCTGCTCCGACAGACGCACGTCGCGGCCCTGCGCGGCAAAGGCCGTCAGCGTGAAACGCAGCGCATCGGCGCCAAATTTATCGATCAGCGCTAGCGGGTCGATGACATTTCCCTTTGATTTCGACATCTTCTGACCGTCTTCGTCGCGGACGAGAGCATGGATATAGACCGTGTGAAACGGCACTTCGTCCATGAAGTGAATGCCCATCATCATCATTCGGGCAACCCAGAAAAAGATGATATCAAATCCGGTGATCAGCACGTCGGTCTGATAATATCGGGCAACTTCTGGCGTCTCATCAGGCCATCCCAACGTTGAGAACGGCCAGAGCGCGGATGAAAACCAAGTATCCAGGACGTCCGGATCCTGATGCAGTTCCACATCTTTTCCATAAAGATCACGGGCCGCCGCATGGGCTTCCTCGGCGTTCAGTTCGACGAAAATCTCGCCGTCAGGGCCAAACCATGCGGGAATTTGATGGCCCCACCAGATTTGGCGGGAAATACACCAAGGCTGAATATTGCGCATCCATTCGTAATAGGTGTTTTCCCATTGCTGCGGGACAAACTTGGTTTCGCCTTGTTCGACGGCGGTGATCGCCGGCCCGGCCAGGCGCTGCGCATCGACAAACCATTGATCCATCAGCCAGGGCTCGATGACGACGCCGGAACGGTCGCCATAAGGCACCGTCATCTCGTTGTCCTCGATTTTATCTAAAAGCCCAAGAGACTCCATTTCCGCGACGACTTTGTCGCGGGCTTTGAAACGATCCAGGCCCTTGTAATGATCAGGCACGTTGTCATTCAGGCATGCGTCTTCATTGAAGATATTGACCAGCTTCAAATTATGTCGACGGCCGACCTCGAAATCATTGAAATCGTGCGCCGGGGTCATCTTCACAGCCCCCGAGCCCTTTTCCGGATCGGCGTAGTCATCGGCGACAATAATCAGTTGGCGACCGACAATGGGCAAAATGCAGTTCTTCCCGACCAAGTCCTTGTAGCGGTCATCTTCGGGATGAACGGCAACGGCGACATCGCCCAGCATGGTTTCCGGGCGGGTCGTGGCCACGGTCAGAAACTCACATTCGCGATCCTTAATGGGATACTTGAAATACCAAAGCTTGCCGGTCGTCTCGCGCTGCTCGACTTCCAAATCGGAAATCGCCGTGTGCAGTTTCGGATCCCAGTTCACAAGCCGCTTGTCACGGTATATCAGCCCTTGTTTGTGCAGATCGACAAAAACCTTGCGGACTGCAGCAGACAGGCCTTCATCCATGGTGAAGCGTTCGCGCGACCAATCGCACGACGCGCCGAGCCGTCTCAGCTGGCCGGTGATGGTACCACCCGATTCGGCCTTCCACTTCCAGACCTTCTCAATGAATTTTTCTCGCCCATAATCGTGGCGCGTCTCGCCGGCTTCCGCCAACTGGCGCTCGACAACCATTTGCGTGGCGATACCGGCGTGATCGGTGCCCGGTTGCCAAAGCGAGTCACGGCCGCGCATACGCTGATAGCGAATCAGGATATCCTGCAACGTATTGTTCAAGGCGTGGCCCATGTGCAGGCTACCGGTCACATTCGGCGGCGGGATAACGATGGTGTAAGGATCAGCATTATCGCGAGCCGGTCGCCCCGCAGCAACGGCACTGGACGCACATTCAAAGGCGCCGGATTCCTCCCAGGCCTTGTAATGGCGTTCCTCAACTTCGTTGGGCTGGTAGGTCTTCTCCAGCATGGCCGGTCATCCTTTACGGGGGCCTGAATTCAGGCATTGAAATCGGCGTTGGTTCTACCGCCCGAGGCAGGTCGAAGCAAGGCGTGTGGACGATGGGCGAATAGAAGTTAAGTTGGAAAAGTCAGGGAAATTCGGCTTTTTGGGAAGCTTTAGTCTTCCAGCCGTTCGGCCCGGTTGACCATAAGATCGATTTCGCGCCTGACCAGACGTTCGATCAGATAAGGCAAATTGCGGTCCAGCCATTCGCGCAGGATGGGTTTAAGCATTTCGCGGACAATGCCTTCTAAAGTCATATCCGTCCTGGATGCATCGACGGCCAAGTCACGGCGGTCAAGAATGGCGGCCGCCAATTCGGACAATACATCCGTCGACGACTGATGGGTCGGCTCGGACATGATATCGGTGGCGATCATATCCGGAGTCAATTCCAGCATCGCCTCCATGGCCGGCGGCATCGGTGCCGGTTCGGGCATTTGTGGTGGTGGCGGCAAAGGTGCCGGCGCAGGCATAGCCATCGGTTCAGGTGCTGGCGGAGGAGCAGGTGCGGATTCCGGCGCAGGAATCGGCGCGGGCGCGGGCTCAGGAATGGGTTCTGGCTCTGGTTCCGGCTCTGGAATGAGTTCTGGCTCAGGCTCAGGTTCGGGCTCTGGTCCCGGATCAGGTTCTGGTTCCGGATCGGGCTCCGGCTCAGGTTCTAATTCTGGTTCAGGCTCGGGCTCGGCAACCGGTTCGGGTTCCGCCTCCGATGCTGCCAGTTTGGCCTCTTCCTCTTCCGACAAAATACGTCGGATGGAGGAGAGAATATCCTCCATTGAGGACTCTTGGCCGTCTTCCGCTGTTGCCGCTTCTTCGCTCATACTTCGCCCAACCGGTAATGCCGGAATTTCACGCTAACAATCTATGGTTAATAAATAGTTAGCCGCAACGCCGCCATCCATGGCGTACGTTTGATATTGTTTAAATCCCCATAGCTTCGATTATTTCACGCCTCCTTGAGATTTACCACCGAACCATTTGCCGCGAACCTCTTTATAGTGTTCACGTGGGTCATAGCGGGTAACCGGCAATTCAAGGTCGCGTGCCGTCAGCTGCCCGACGGATGATAGAAGCTGATAGATCGCAACGGCTTCATCGCGCTGTGCGCGCACATTTGAAACCCGCGAATCCAACAATTCTTGCTCGGCATCAAGGACATCCAGCACGGTGCGCGAACCCACCGCAGCTTCGCGTTGCACGCCTTCAAGGGCAACAACGTTGGCGTCAATTTGAGTGGTAAAAGCCTTGACCCGGGCTCGTGCTGTCAAAAGCGATTCCCAAGCCGCATCGGCGGCTTCGACCGCATCGCGTCGTTCTTGATCAATGATCAATGTTAACTCCGCCGCATCCTGGCGGGCTTCACGCAGACGCGAATAAACCGCGCCTTGTTGATAGATAGGAATGGTCACGTCTAGGGTCAGAGCCGTCGTCGTAGTTTTGCAGCACTCCGCCGCACTTTGGAAATCACGCGTCCAACTGCCGGTTAACTCGACCGTCGGCAGCAATTCTCCCCAAACCTCATCGGCATTATCCAACGCGGCGCGGCGGTCGAACTCGGCGCCGATCACATCGGGGTTTTTGGTCGCCGCAACCTTCAAGGCATCGGCTTTCGATTCAGGCAAGTTTACCGTCGGCGACGGCATCTGCAATTCGCCCGGCACCTTTTCCCCAATAATATTTCCATAGTTGGCGCGCGATGTCTCCAAATCGCCTTCCGACTGAATGCGGTCGGCCACGGCGCGCGCTAGGCGGGCTTCCGCCTGATGGACGTCGGTGCGGGTGATCTCACCAACCTCGAAGCGATCGCGGGTAGCCTCCAACTGACGCTTCAGAACCTGTTGGTTATTGATGTTCAACCGCAGCACAGCCTGATCACGAAAGACGTTCATGAACGCCGTCACCCCGCTTTGCAGCACCGTCTGCTCGGTTGACATCAGCCGTGCGCGAGCGGCGCGGACGGCGTGTTCCGCTTCGCTGGTCGCCGCCAAGGTCCGGCCGCCGCGGAACAAAGGTTGAGTGACCGAGACCCCATAGCTTTTCGGCTGGCGGGTCTGCTCGATGTTACTGCCGGTGTTCCGGGTATTGGTAATTTGTGAAAACCCGACATCCGTCGTCAGTGAGACGTCAGGACGCCAATTGGCAATCGCCTGCGGCACACCTTCATCAGTGGCCCTAAGGCCCGCACGGGCCACCAGCAAGGTCGGATTGTTAAGATAAGCCGCCGCCAGGGCATCGGCCAATGTTTGCGCCTGAACCGGACTGGTTCCAGACACGACTCCAAGAAAAACGCTCGCAGAAATCCCAAGAAAAGACCTGCGTATTCTTTTATCCGCCAAGACTAGATTAAACAAAACGTCTCCGCACCAAATACTGTTAAATGCCCAAGGTAACTGCACTAGATGACCCTATTGGGGTGATTCTGGTCAATAGCAGTCTAAAACCGTTGCAAATCCGCCATTTTTTAGGACTCCAAAGAAACACCCCTACTAACAATGTGCGAATCTTGCGAATCCGCGATTCTCTACATCTTGTGTTTAATAGGTGTGCTAAGCCGGTGATCTAACGAGAATTCCATGCAATTTGAGTTAAAATCGCATCAAAACACGAAAGATTGTTCGGCCTCAAACCCGGGAAGCAACGGTGTACCTGCATCGAATAACTCGCGGTTCGAAAGCGCCCCGCCATGGCATGTCGTCAATTGGGCCCGACCGACACCATTGTGATGAACGATACAGACAAGTCGCCCCCCTTCCGCCAACTGAGCGGCAATTTCGTCGGGCACTTGACTCACGGCGCCATCGAAAAAGATCACATCGTAGGGCCCTTGCGCCGCGTTCCCTTTGGCCAAGTCTCCGTCGACGATGGCAACATTGTCAAGCCCTAGGTTGGACAGCGCCTGATCGGCCTTCTGTGCCAATTGCTTGTCCGGCTCGACGGCGACAACCGTATTTACCGTCTTCGCTAGCACGGCCACCGCATAACCGCTGGCACAACCGATGCTGAGTGCCACGTCGTCGGGCCGCAAGGAGGCTTCTTGAAGCAACCGGGCGATGACCATCGGTTCCATGATAAACCGGCCTTGCCCCAATGCCAGGACTTCATCGACATAGGCAATGCTTGCCATTTCAGTCGGCACGAAGGCCTCGCGGGGTACGGCCAGCATGGCATCGATGATCTGCTCATTGTCCACATTGCGGGGCAATATCTGACAATCCACCATGTTTTGACGGGCGGCGGCGAAATCCATGGGTTACGTCCTAGCCAACTGTTGATACTGATCCTCAATTTATAGTGCGCCGGACATGGAAACTCAACGCTTGGCAAGTGCGAGCGTGAGGATGCCAAACCAGACGAATATCAGCGCACGCAATCCCTTGACCCTCTCGAAGCCAGAGTCTAAGTTCGCTCGCCCTGTAACGAGGGCCAGCAGTTTCCGTGCCGCACCAACTACGCGGGAACAACGCTGGCGCGGTGGCGGAGTGGCTACGCAGCGGCCTGCAAAGCCGTGTACACCGGTTCGATTCCGGTCCGCGCCTCCACCCCTGATCCGGTGTAGCTCAGTTGGTAGAGCAGTCGGCTGTTAACCGACTTGTCGCAGGTTCGAGTCCTGCCGCCGGAGCCAATTAACAGAAAGGTCGTTGGAGATATCTTCAGCGGCCTTTCTTTTTGCTTCAATAGCCGTAGTTTCTGCTATTAAGTCAAAGGGTTGACGCAGTGTGGCGGTCAACTCACCGTCCTGCCAAGACGAGTTCGAAACCAAAAAATTGAGAAGCCGCCGTTTTTCGCGAGAATCTTGCTTTTCAAACAGCCGCTGGGCGTTCTGTGCCAGTTCGATAAGACGGACGCCGTCTTCAAGGTAAGACCGATCCGCGCCCTGATGCCGTTCGATGTCCCTTAGGCAGCGATCCTGCTCACCCCGCCATCCATAGATATCTTCTCGAAGAACGCCGGTTCTATGGCACCGTCGAGCTTATCGACATAGGCGGCATGGATGCGATTCTGGAGCCGGTCGTACCTAGCACGCAGCCTTTTGATGGCTTCCTCGTGTTCACGCCGCTCTTCCGCATGGCTATCATGCAAAGCATCGCGCACCCAGTCGAGGACTTCGTCATCGAATACCAGACGGCCAAGGAGCGCCGCAAACTTCTCTTCGAGAACCTCTTCCTGGACATAAGGCTCATCGCATTTACCCTTGTACCCGGTGCAATGATAATAAATATAGCGCTGCTTCTTAATTTCTCCGACAATCGAGCACTCGCAGTGGCCACAAGCAATCAGCCCAGAGAATGCAAAATCATGTTTCACGCGGCGATGCTTGCTAGCGTTGCGCCCATCCATCGTATCCCGCACTCGTTCCCACAGGCCTCGAGTGACCAATGGTTGATGGCTCCCCTGATAGACACGGCCTTTCCATTCAAATTCTCCCATCTAGAGCCGGTTCCTAAGAATCTTGTGCACTGTGCTAGTCGGCACCGACTTGCCGCTCTTGCGATAGCTGAACCCGGCGGCACGCGCCTTTTTGGACACTTCGCGCAACGCCATTCCGCCGGACGCATACCACTCGAACATTTTTGTTACATGCGGCGCGACATCCGGATCGGGCTCGATCACCCGCTTGCCGTTTTTCCCTTCCACGTTCCGGTAACCTAACGGGGCGACCGAGGGCCAGCCCCCCTGCTCGGCCTTCTCCAGTATACCTTTGCGGGTCTCTTCGGACAGATTGTCGATGTAGTTCTTCGCCATCAGCACCTTGATACCGTGCATGAACTTTTCCGAAGACTTGGAATCACGCGAAAGGATCGCCCCTTCTTTGACGAGATGAATTTCGACATCAAGCTCGTCGAGCATCACCCAGTCCTTAAGGTTGCGATATAGCCGGCCGGTCTTCTCGACTAAGATGATGTGGACCCGAGTATTAGCCCTCAGAAAAGCAACCATCTCACTGAAGTTATTGCGGCCCGTTTGCTTGGCAGTTTCCACATCAACATATTCCTGAACAGCGGATAGCCGTTCTCGTGCGGCGTACTCCTTAAG
>JABJBP010000144.1 GCA_018665815.1 Rhodospirillaceae bacterium | reverse complement strand
TGACTATCGTGGCCTGACAGGCCCCGAAAAGGCGGCGATCTTCATGCTTGCCGTGGGCAATCAGCATTCCGCGCCGTTATTTGAAAAGATGGACGACGAGGAAATCCGTAATTTGTCGCAGGCCATGTCGTCATTGGGCACCGTGAGCGCCGGCATTATTGAGCGTTTGTTTGTCGAGTTCGCCGATCAGCTGAGCTCGGCCGGCGGCTTGGTCGGCTTGGTCGGCTCGGTCGGCTCGACGGAACGCCTATTGATGAGTGCGCTGCCCGAAGACCGACTCGCCCAGATCATGGAAGAAATTAGCAGCCCCGAGGGCCGTACCATGTGGGACAAGCTCAATAACGTCAACGAGGTCGTGCTGGCGAATTATTTGAAAAACGAATATCCCCAAACCGTCGCCGTGGTGATGACCAAACTCAGATCGGACCATGCGTCGCGCGTGCTCTCGGTGCTGCCGGAAAACTTCTCCATGGAAGTGATCATGCGGATGCTGCGCATGGAAGCCGTGCAGAAGGACATCCTCGACCACGTCGAGCGTACGCTGCGCTCCGAATTCATGACCAACCTGGCACGCACGGCGCGGAGCGACAGCCACGAACTGATGGCCGATATCTTTAACAACTTGGACCGCACCACGGAAAACCGCTTCATGACATTGTTGGAAGAAGGCAACCGCGAGGCCGCCGAACGGATCAAAGCCTTGATGTTCACCTTCGATGATCTGGCACGCGTCGATGGCGCCGGCATCCAGACACTGCTTCGCCAAGTTGAGAAAGACAGCCTCGGCCTGGCTTTGAAGGGCGCGTCTGATGAAGTCCAGGAATTGTTCTTCGCCAATATGTCCGAGCGCGCCGGCAAGATGATGAAGGAAGACATGGAGGCCATGGGTGCGGTGCGCCTGAAAGAAGTCGACGAGGCTCAGGCCGCCATTGTCGCCATCGCCAAGGCGCTGTCCGATTCCGGCGAGATTGTCATCGCCGGTGGCGACGAAGACAGCGAATTGGTGTATTAGGCAGTGCTATCGTTAGGCGCCACACCGCCTCAATGCTTGGTGAGCGTGCCTCATATTCAACAGTTTCATGCTCATTAATATATAGCTGCGAAATGTACTCATTTCGCGATCACATCAAAACTGGCCAAAGACCCCTCGACTCGAAACGGTTTTACCGGCCTAAGCCCTTTGCCTTTCGGTCGAGAGGTATCCAGTGACCGGAGTTCAATGTCCACGCTATTCTCTGCGAGGGCAATTTCGCCTTCACCAACGAGGCTCAATCCTTGCGACCGCATCAGCATGTCGCGCCCACTTAAGATTCCACTACGTACATTGAAGCTTCCGACAAGTTGTTGAAATGCCAATGTGGTGCGATCGTCCTCGGCCAAGTGGCGGACCAAATTGTCCGCAACTATTTCTCCATTTCTGACATTGAATTTTCCTGTCCCACTCAATGCCGCAATGATTTCGTTGAAGGTGCCGCCGACCGACAATAGTTCAACTGAAATATCCGCTTGGCCTTTAATGGGCACCGCGCCCGTCGTCGCCGCAAAAAATGGCTTTGTTGCAAACCGCCGTACCGAAAGATCGAACCGCAGTGAGGTCATTCCCTCAGCCATACCAATTTGCAGATGCCCATCGCCGGTACCTCGATAAATATTCGTAAACGTAATTTCCGTATCGATCCGCCTGTTCTCAGCAGCCAAAACAACTTTCGCATCCCCTGCCCCAAGCTCCGCCTGCCGGAAACGTAAATTGTTCCAACGAACCCGCATGGTGCCGAGCGAAGCATGGGGCAACAACGTGCTGATTCGATGCGCAACCTCAGTTTCACCGTCTTTGGCAATATCAATGGAAATAAAAGGTGTCAGGTCCAGCGTGTCCGTCTCAAAGGATGCGTCGATCTTTGTGCGGCCATCAGTCTCATTAGTGAAAACAGCCGCTCCCTTACCGCGCGCCTTTCCTGCCTTCAAATCTATATTTTCAACGCTTAGTCGCGGGCCGTGTACATTGATGTGGGCCGTTAATGCCATTTGGCCGGAAACCGGCGAAGCGAATAGGCCGCCTAGCCACACAGCAATAGGCGCGAGATCGCGGATGTGAAGATTGATATTCCCCTCGCCAACATAAAATTGCCGTTTGGCGGCGCCATCTTGAAACAGAAACCGCAACGGCGCGCCACGGGCATCAATAACGATGGGCAATCGATCACCGGATAGGAACTTGCTGATCGGCCCAGTCTCGAACTTCAACGCAAACGTCTCGCCATTGATGACGGCGCCACCGTCCATCAAAAATCCGGGGCCGCCCGTTGTATTGACTGGGTTCGACGACGACAAGGAAACCTTCTCAGCAATGATACGGCGGTTATTTTGCCGGTTTTGGTAGATCACCCTGCCGTCTCGAATTTCGACGGACTGAACACGAAGCTCAGTCCATTGGCCCCAATCGTAGTCCGGGCGGAGTTCACGATTGCGTCCCGCCAACGTAGCATCCGGAAAACCCCCGCTTCGCCAATTGGCCTGGCCAAAACGATCCAACGCCAGACGCAGTTCAGGCTTTTCAATATGCAATTTGCGCACGTGAATCCGGCTAAAAAGTAACGGCAAGGCGTCGGCCTCAAACGACAAAAGCGGAATATCAAAAAGAACCGGCGTGTCTTTGGTGCCGCCGACTGTCGCACTGATTCCCGTGGCTTCGAGAACAAGCGACGGCAAAATGGAGATTTTCGCATCACCAGCAATATGAACCGGATACCCAAGGGCCCGGCTCAGAACGAAGCCGCTAATCGATTTGACGGCACTAGGCGGCAACACGATGGGTGCTGCAAATCCGGCCAGAATGATGAACGATATCGCCGCCGTTAGAGCGATCAAAAGTCTTCGAAGAAGGGGAAATCCGGCGGGGGATATGACCGGTTCAGACACGCGGGTGAAGTCCTCTCAATTCACTGTCAGCCCCGGCGCTAATTTGCCTCCCGCCATTCTCATCGGTCATCTTATGATCATCACCGAATTGCGGGCGCGGCGGACCACCTCAAGAGGAACGCTGCTGACAAACATCCGATAAAATAGGCTGCGCTCGGAACAACCAAGAACAATCGCCGAGTAATCTCGACCAGCATCGACAATTTCCTTCACAGGATCACCGACTCGCACGTAGGTCGCTTTTAACTGAAAATCCATTTCATCTTTAAGCATGGCTTCCGCCTTGGCAACGACAGCCTCCGCTTGTGCACGCTCTGCCTCGGTCTTGGCGATGCAAATCGCCGAAACCTTCGGGTCCGCGAAGCGCGACGCAATACGGGCTTCCTCTTTAAGAATTTCCATGGCCTTGTCGGTGCCGTCGACGGCAATCAAGTGCCCATGCCCTGCCTCAAGTTTCCGGGCGACAAAAACCGAGCACGGCGCATGCAGCGCAACTTTCTCCGCAACACTCGGGGCAAACACTGAGCTAATGGGCCCCCGCCCGCCCTTGCCGCAGCCTAGAATGATGAGATCGTATGGGCCGAGCTCATATTGATCGAGGATGCCGCTAGCCGCATCGGGGGCGGTCTTCAATTTGAGGACAATGGACCGACCGTCTTTGTGGCGATATTCCGTTTTGTTGTCGCCAAGGGGATCGCCTTGAACATCCGTGTGGGACGCTTCAGCAACCCAATCGCCATCCATTTCAGCATCCTCGACCAGCATGCTGAGCCCTTTTTTGAGGTAGCGAATTCCCGGAAGTTCAATCCCCCAACTCAGTAAATTCTCGCGCGCCACCCGCGCCTGGAGACCGCCAGTGTGCAGGCCCTGATCAATGGGGCGTACGTAGACCAAAATGATGTCACAATCACTGCGATTGGCGCCCATGCGGGCGGCGTATTGGAGACCGCGATAGCTTTCATCTTCGCCGTCGATGCCAACGAGGATGCGGAAACGATTTTTCCGAGCTTCGTAAACTGCTTCGAGTTCACGTCTAACGTCGTCGTCCGTATTCACGGGCGCAACTCCCTGTCAGCCAGTCGTACGCTAGCCCCCGAGGAGAGGCCAGTACACATACGCCGCTGCGAGCATAACAATGATCGACATTACGCACATTTTCCAGCCGACTTTTAAAAAATCCGTCGTTTTTAAATAACCGGAGGCGTAGACGATTGTGCAGGCGGGCGTTCCGACAACAGTGAAATAGGCGAATGCCGACGATACGGCAGTGATAAACCCAACAATAATCGGGCTTTCGCCGGCCACGGACGCGAGTTTCAGGACGATGGGGCCGAGCACGGCGACCGCTGCGCCGTTAGACATGGTGTTGGTGACAGTTGTCGTCAGTACGGACACAGCCGCCCATAGCCCGATGCCCTCATCGGCACCGATGGGGGTTAGCAGGCTTAGGAAATTGCTGGCTACCCATTCGGCGGCCCCGGTGTCCTTCATCTGCACGCCTAAGGAAATAGCCGCGCCATAAAGCAACACGACGCCCCAGTTGACGCCGGAATTGATGTCTTCCCATTTCACCAAACCAGCAACAAGAAATGCGATGGCGCCGATGACAGCCACCGTCCCCATGCCGATGTCACTGGAGATAAAAATCCACCCGCAAAGGATGAGGAAAAAGAAACCAATGGCGACCCAATCACCTGGTTTCAGCGGTCCTTCAACTTCAACCTCGGCCCGCAATTTAACCACGGCGCGCGAAAGGTCGCGGTATTCCGGTTTGAAGGTGAACAGCAAAATTACGGTCACCAGAGGCAACTGCAACAGGAACATCGGATACGCATAAAGCATCCATGTGACGTAATCGATGATAAATTTGAACGTTTCCGGATTGGTAGGATCGTAAAAGAATTCCTTCCAATAGCCGATCATGATGGCGTTCCTAGCGCCGCCGGACGGCGTGCCGATACCCGCGACGGAGCACCCGTAGGAAATTGAAAACAAAAGAACCGCGGCCAGATTGCGCACCTTCTTCGGGTCATCCGACGTCAGCGTGATCAAAGTGATCCCCACCGGCAGCATCATGGCCGCGACCGTATGCTCGCCGATAAATGAGGCCAAAATCCCCGACACCACCGAGATCCCAAAACAAATTCTGGAAGTCTTGGTGCCGGTCATTCGGACGATCAACCAAGCGATGCGTTTGTCCAGCTTCTGTTTGACCACGGCGACCGCCAGCATTAGCGATCCCATGATGAACAAAACCGAATCAGTCATCAGGCTTTTTGCGACCTGGGTCGATTCAAGTCCCAAAAGCAACACTTGGCCGACAATGATCATCAAAGCCACAGTCGGCAACGGTACAGGTTCGGTGACAAACAGGATGGTGGCAACCACGGACATGGTTAGCACGATCAAGCCTTCGCGGCTTAAATTTTCCGGCGTCGGCACACTGAGCAGCCCGGCACCAACGGCCAAGGCTATGAAAAACCAGCGCTTTTCCCAGAAGTAATAAAGATTGAGCTGACGCCCGATATTGACGAACCGCCGCACACCCGTCCGTACCCCCGCTGCGTCCATCCGCTGCGTAAGAGCTTTCGGCGATAGGGCATTCAAGGCCATTGTTGGACGTCTCGTCACCGCAAAAGGTTAGCCGCGGTAAACAGGGATCGAGTGTTTAAACACTCAATAAATATTTTTTGAAAGTGTTAGGAGATCATTTAGATGAATTCGCAGCCTACACTTTTCCCCGCAGTCTTTAATAGGCCCAGTTTGTGGACCTAATGGACGGAAAAATAAAGCAAAAAATAGATTACCCCGCCGCCGCCCTGAGCGCGCTGATCGATTTTTCGTAATCGCCGTCGTTGAAAACGGCACTGCCGGCGACGACGACATTCGCGCCGGCCGCGACCACGTCGCCAATCGTTTTCGTGTTGATCCCGCCATCGACCTCAAGATCAATTGGCCGCTCACCGATCATCTGGCGAAGGCGTCGAATTTTCTCAAGTTGCGATCCGATAAAACTTTGGCCGCCAAATCCCGGATTAACCGACATCACCAAAATCAAATCTACTTTGTCGATGACATACTCAACCACGGTCTCCGGCGTGCCGGGATTCAGCGAAATCCCGGCTTTCTTGCCGATCGATCGGATGAACTGCAAGCTCCTGTCCAAATGCGCATCAGCCTCGGCATGCACGGTGATGATATCGGCACCGGCGTCAGCGTAATCCTGCAGATAAGGTTGCGCCGGATTGATCATCAGATGCACATCGAAGACCTTGTCAGTGCAAGGCCGAATGCAGGAAATAATCGGCGGTCCGAAAGTCAAATTCGGGACAAAATGACCGTCCATGACATCAATATGGACATAGTCACAGCCCGCCGCATCAATGGCTTTGACTTCGTCGCCCAGGCGAGCAAAGTCCGACGACAGAATGGACGGCGCAATTTTGAAATCTGCTGCCACAACAGCTCCTCAGTTTAATGGACAATGGGGTCCGATATTAATAATGGACCGTGGGGTCCAATGATCCATCCGCATAACGTGTGGCCATATCAGCCATCGTGATCGCTTTGATCTTCGAGGCCTGCCCGGCGCAGTTGAAGCGCTCGAAACGATCGATACATACCGCTTCCATAGCGGCAATGGCTGGCTTGAGGAAGGCCCGAGGGTCAAATTCGGCTTTATTTTCGTGCAGCACTTTGCGGACAGCACCGGTAATCGCCATCCGGTTATCAGTGTCGATATTGACCTTGCGGACGCCATTCTTGATACCGACCTCGATCTCCTCGACAGGCACGCCATAGGTCTGTGGCATTTCGCCGCCGTTGGCGTTGATGATGTCTTGGAGTTCCTGCGGCACGGAAGACGATCCGTGCATTACCAAATGCGTATTCGGCAGCTTCGCGTGGATTGCCTTGACCACATTCATCGCCAGGATTTCGCCGGTTGGCTTACGGGTAAATTTGTAAGCACCGTGCGAGGTCCCGATGGCGACGGCCAGTGCGTCGCATTTTGTCTTCGAGACAAAATCAGCCGCCTCGTCAGGATCGGTCACCAACATGTCCATGTCGAGCGCGCCGTCGAAACCGTGGCCATCTTCCTTGTCGCCCATACCGGTTTCCAAAGAGCCCAAGCAGCCCAATTCGCCTTCGACAGAAACACCGACCAGATGCGCCATTTCAGTCACTTTGGCGGTGATCTCGACGTTGTATTCATAGGACGCTGGCGTCTTCGCATCTTCCTCCAGCGAGCCGTCCATCATCACCGATGAGAACCCGTTGGCGATGGCTGACATGCAAGTCGCGACGTTATTGCCGTGGTCTTGATGCATGCAGATCGGAATGTCCGGGTACATTTCAACGGCCGCCTGGATCAGGTGGCGCAACACCGTATCATTGGCGTAATTTCGAGCGCCGCGGCTGGCCTGCATGATTACCGGGCTGTCGGTCTTGTCCGCCGCAACCATGATCGCCAACATCTGTTCCATATTGTTGATGTTGAAGGCAGGCATGCCGTAATCGTTTTCCGCGCCATGATCCAAAAGCTGTCTGAGGGAAACCAACGCCATAACTCTGAAACTCCTTGTGAACCTGAATTCACCGAACCGGTCGTCATCGGCTCAACAATGATACCAATAAATCTTAGTCGCTCGGCGGCTTCAATTACAGCCGCACCTTGACCTCTTCTACCACCTTTTCGGCGGTAATTCCGAAGTGCTCGAACAGTTGCCCGGCCGGCGCCGAGGCGCCAAAGCCAGTCATGCCAATGAAACCACCGTGTGATCGAATGTACTTGTCCCACCCCATACGGACCCCGGCCTCTACCGCGACCCGAATGGCGCCGGCGCCTAAAACTTTCGAGCGGTAATCTGCGTCCTGCTCGTCGAACAGTTCCCAACACGGCACAGAAACCACCGCCGTCGCCACGCCCTCGGCGTGCAACGCATCACGGGCTGCCAGCGCAATGCTGACTTCCGATCCCGTTGCCAAAATGGTCGCCTGACGTTCACCGCCTTCGGCATCCGCCAACACGTACGCGCCGCGTGCCGACAGGTTCTCATCGGTATGGGTCGTCCTGACCGTCGGCACACCTTGGCGGCTCAAAACCATGCCCGCTGGGCCCGCCGTATCGGCCAGCGCTAACGCCCAACATTCCACGGCCTCAATCGGATCACATGGCCGATAAGTCTTGAAATTCGGCGTCGCACGCAGCGTCGCCAGAGTTTCCACCGCTTGATGCGTCGGCCCATCTTCGCCGAGCCCGATGGAATCATGGGTCAGAACATAGACGACCCGCTGGCCCATCAGGGCGGAAAGGCGCATGGCCCCTTTCATGTAATCGGCAAACACCAGGAAAGTCCCACCGTAGGGGATCAACCCGCCGTGCAACGCCATGCCGTTCATCACCGCGCCCATGGCGTGCTCGCGCACACCATAATGGATATAGCGCCCCGAAAAATCGTCTGGGGTCACCGGGCCGGTACTGGGTGTCTTGGTATTCACCGAGCCGGTCAAGTCAGCCGATCCGCCAATCAATGCGGGAATAGCCTCGGTGAGCACGCGTAAGGCTTCGCCCGAAGCCTTACGCGTCGCCCAATTCGGAGTTTCTTCTGAGCAGCGCGCCTTGTGCGCCGATACTGCATCCAACCAACCGTCCGGCAGGTCTCCGGCAATAGCACTATGGAAATTGGTGAAGTCGTCACCAGCCACACGTTCGCGCCAGGCCGAATTGGCGGCGCTGCCCCGTGCGCCCACAGCGTTCCACGCACCAAGAACATCGGCGGGAACATCAAATGGCGCATGCGGCCAGCCGAGTTTCTCACGCGCCCCGGCAATTTCTTCATCCCCCAAGGGGGAACCATGGGTCGAGGCAGTGCCGGCCTTCGTCGGCGCTCCGAAACCAATGACAGTCTTACAAGCGATCATCGAGGGTTGATTGCTGGCTTTAGCAGCCTCGATGGCCGCAGCTATGGCATCGGGATCATGTCCATCAATGGATTGCACATGCCAGCCGGACGCCGCAAACCGGGCCGGCTGATCATCGCGAACCGCCATATCCGTCGGACCGTCGATGCAGATGTCATTGTCATCGAAAAGCACGATCAGTTTTGAGAGCTGCAGCGCACCGGCCATAGAAATCGCCTCATGACTGATGCCTTCCATCAAGCAACCGTCACCGGCAATAGCATAGGTGTAATGGTCTACAGCATCATCGCCATGCCGGGCATTCATCATTCGCTCGGCCAACGCCATACCAACTGCATTGGTAATCCCTTGGCCCAGTGGCCCGGTGGTCGTCTCAATTCCCGGCGCGTGGCCGTATTCCGGATGCCCGGCGGTGATCGAGCCCATCTGTCGGAAATTCTTTATCTGCTCAATCGTCATCGGTTCGACGCCGGTCAGATACAGCAAAGAATACATCAGCATTGAGCCGTGCCCCGCCGACAACACGAACCTGTCGCGATCAGGCCAATCGGGATCAGCGGCGTCAAATTTTAAAAATTTGGAAAATAATACAGTCGCCACATCAGCCATCCCCATGGGCATGCCCGGATGGCCGGAATTGGCGCGCTGCACCGCGTCCGCGGAAAGGAACCGGATAGCATTGGCCATATCCATATGGGAAACGGCGGGTTCTGCTGGCGCAACTTCTGCAGTCGCGGTGTCAACCGTCATGTAAAGGGCCTCCTTGAATAACCGTCAAACGACGGCCTGCCCCCAGCAGCGACCGCGTGCCCTAGCTTTTCGCCAATATGAGCACGAATGTCCAGCCCCAGCGGCGGGTTTTTCGGTGTTTGGGGCGATTTGTCGGAATCTTTCGACACGATGCGGGTCAACATTCGGCGCAACAAACGACAAAGGCATGCCTCTGAAATTGGTTCGAGCCATCTTAGGCGGCAATCCGCGCACGGTGCCCGGCGCCGAACGGCTCCATCATGCGGGTAGTTTAAATTCTTCAAGGTAGATTGATATCCACCCTCACGAGGCGATGACTAAGATTTCAAATACAGTGCCACGGCCTGGGCTCGATTGTGGACGCTGAGCTTGGAATACAAGTTTTTGATATGAAATTTTACAGTGTTCAGAGAGACTTCTTGCTCTTTTGCAATCTGTTTATTCGCCCGACCATTTGCCAGAGCTGACAAGACTTCCAATTCCCGACGGGTCAATCCCGTCAAGGGATTATCATGGATCCGACGCACATCTAGGTAGGGGAAAACCATTTGTCCGGCGGCAACCGCAGCAATGGTGTCCAGGAACCTTGGCATTGGCTCACTCTTGTAGACATAGGCCGCTCCGCCGTGCGCCATAACCTGTGCCGCCAAGGCTTCCCCTTCTTCGCCTGTATAAATAATTATTCTCGGTGCGCCGTCATGGCCGGCAAGTTGGTCTAGCACATATTTGCCGTTTCCTTCGCCGGGCATCATCACCCACCCGCAAACACCGACGTCGATAGGCAGTCGCGTTGCAGCTTCTAGAAACTCGTCACCGCTCGCACATCCAAAAACTGGCTCAAACCGCGGATCCTCCGACAACAGATGTTTCAAACCCGCGCGAACAAGTGGATTCTTGTCGGCGATACCGACGCGGACGATCTCCGATATGGTTACTGAACTTATCATGACTCCCGCGTCTCGACGCACTCGATGTTGCCGTCACCTTCAAATGAAATCGCGATGAGAGTACGCGAATCCATTGCCGTCTTTCGATGAAAATTTGTAATCGTAACCATGTGGCGGCATACCCAAACCGCAGACCTGATTGGAATGTCATGATATTGCGTGCTGGATTTCCGGCAACAACATCACTCAACAAAACTTTTTATCTCGTTGAAATAAAAACATTAATTCTAAGTTTCGTATTTTCATCATCGGTAAGTTTTCGGGCGCTTAATCAATTCGAGATGAAAATAGAAAATTTCTATTTGCCCGATCAGAGGTCGCAAGTTGATAACAGTGTGCAACGTTATTCTGGGAAAATTAACGTGGATTGCTATCAGACATGTCGTTGATACTCGGAACAGTCGCCCTAATGGTCGCCTTTGCTGGCCTTTGGCTGGGCAGTTTGGCGATGAAAAAAGCAACCGAAGAAGTCACCAATTTTGTGCGCCGTGATTTAGGTGCCTTGAAAAAAGAACTCAATGGTCGTGTCAGCGAAATCGAGCGCATGCAAATCAAGTTGCAAAAGTGTCTGGAGCAATCAAAAGAAGTCGAAGGCACAACCCGCCAGATGATCAATGAAATCAAAGTTGACGTCATCGGCATCAAGGAAAATGTCGCGGAACTGGATTCCGCTATTCCGGCACAGTTTCGCCGACGCCCCACGGCGAGCGAGCCCCGTGTAAAAAACTGAGCACCGCAAGACGCGACCTCCGCGATTATTTGGAACGACGAACAGCGCCCGTATTGCCACTTGTCTGTGGTATGCTTATATCCTGGGATCACGCATTCCATTGATTTCGGGAGATACGGCTTTGAGTGTTCAATCAACAATCGAGCAAAAAATTCAGGATGCATTGAAACCTGAATTTCTGGAAGTCATCAACGAGAGCCACATGCACAATGTGCCGCCGGGTTCCGAATCGCATTTCAAGGTCATCATTGTCTCCCCCGACTTCGCGCCACTTGGACGCGTTCAGCGCCACCAGGCCGTAAACGGCATTCTCGCCGATGAGCTTGCCGGACCGGTGCACGCGCTATCCATGGAGACCCACACGGCCCCGGAATGGGAGCAACGCGGCGGTCAACGCCTCCAATCACCGCAATGCCATGGCGGCTCCAAGGCCGACCAGTAAGAGTCTCAAAGGAAAATCAGAAAGAGAGTTCGCCGCCAATGTTGTCGTGGGTCCTAGGCAAGAAAAGAACAGCCGGCAAGCGCCGAGCGCCCGCTTACGACAAAGCCAAGCACATCGCCGAAAAGGGAAACGTCAAGGAACGCATAAAGCTTGCGTCTTATGACGATCTGGATCCCGAGTTTCTATACTATTTCGCCAAGGACGAGGCCGCCGAAGTACGTCGTGCCGTGGCCAAGAACGACGGCACGCCATTACAGGCCGACGTTGTGTTGGCGGAAGACACGGACACGCAGGTCCGCATCGAACTGGCACACAAGATCGGCCGGATTATCCCAACGCTGACCGATGAAGAAAATGAACGCCTGACCGAGATGGCCATGCAGGTGCTCGAAATACTGGCCCGCGACACTGAGACGCAAGTCCGTGCTGTGATTTCCGACGAAATAAAATTGCTGACCAACGTGCCAAAGCGCTTGGTCAAGCAACTGGCCCGCGACGCCGAAGACGTCGTCGCCATGCCGATCCTCGAGTATTCATCATTGCTGACCGACAAAGAACTGACCCAGATTATTGCCTCCGGCGTCCAGGGGGGGCGTTGTTCGCAATTGCCTGCCGCGACGGCCTCAGCGCCGAAGTTGCCGAGGCGATTTCCGCAACTGAGGATAAATCCGCAATCAAGGCGTTGTTGGAGAACCTCACGGCGGTAATCAACGAAAAGGCGATGATTGCCATCGGTACTCATGCGCCCGACATACCGGACTGGCACCGCCCGTTGGTCGACCGCGACAGTCTTTCCGAAAAAACCATTCGACGGATCGCAACTTTTGTCAGCGCAGCGCTGTTCGAACGCTTGATCGACAAACATGGGGTCGATCCGGATGTGGAGTCCGAATTGCGTCTGAGTGTCCGCCAGCGGATCGAAAGTGGCGCCGTCCCGGATGATTCCCTTCCCCAGGTTTTGCGTTATGAGCCGCCGGTCTGGCTAACGGGGATCGATGCCTGGGTCTGGCCTGGGCATGAAGTGGTGGCGATGGAGCCGATGTGACCAGACCTGTGACCAGAGACTCCCTCCTCGAGCTATAGTGCCCAGCTTGTAACGCCTTGAGCCTGATGGGGTATCCCATCACCACCGTTAGTCGCCGCGCTGGTCACGCAACAGTATCGATCACCCTCAACATCTATGGTCACATGATGCCCGATAGTCAGGAAGCGATGATGGAGGAGTTTGGGTCTGCCTTTGAGGCGGCAATCGAACAAGCAAAGAACAAAGCGCCACAAAGTATGTGACCAATCTGTGACCAAACGGCTACCCGCCAAAAGAATACCTCGATAAACCGGGGAAGGGAATGGGGTGGCTGAGGGGATTTGAACCCCCGACCCTCGGCACCACAAGCCGATGCTCTAACCAACTGAGCTACAGCCACCACCGGACCTGGGCGCCTTAACTAGCCCCTGCCCCGGGTGCCGTCAAGCGATCTGGTCCGCCCCAAACCGCGCCGACCACCCTGCCAGCAACACCGCCCAAAACCCTGTCCCGAACCCTGTCCAATTCGATGTCCCAAACCCTAATCAAATCCCCGATCAAATCCCCGATCAAATCCTGGCCCAAAACCTTTCTGAGCCCGCCACCTAGAACACCGCCTCAATGACATACGGTCCGGGCGTCGCCAGGCCGCGCTGGAAGGCCTCGGTAAAGGCCACGGCATCCTCAACTTTTTCGGCGTCCACCCCCATGCCTTTTGATAACGACACCCAATCCAAATTCGGCCGATCCAGGCCGAACATATCGCGCGCCACGCGGCCGGGCTCTTCGACGCCGACCGCCGTCATCTCACCTTGCAAAATCTTATAGGCCCGGTTGGCGAACACCACCGTCGTCACGTCAAGATTTTCACGGGCCTGGGTCCACAGCGCCTGCAGCGTATACATGCCGGACCCGTCCGATTGCAGATCGATGACTTTCTGGTCCGGACACGCAATCGCCGCCCCCGTCGCCAAGGGAAACCCATCACCGATGGAGCCGCCGCAAAGCGACAACCAACTGTGCGGCGCAGCGCCCGCCGTCTGCCAATTCAAGTTCCGCCCCGACGTAATGCTCTCATCAACGACGACAGCGCCCTCGGGCAATAACGCGGCAACCGTGGCGGCAATGGTATCGGGATCAACGGCGCCCGCACCCGGCAATTCCGGCACGCTGCGTTCGGCCAATTCCGGCGCGGCGCCGTGCGCATCCAACGCATCGCACAGCATTTCCAGCGCCCGCACCCCGTCTTCGTCATCGCTCGCCAAATGATGGCGCTGACAACCTTCCGGCAAAACTCGGCTGGGCTTGTCGGGGTAAGCGAAGAACGCCACGGGCTCGGCGTCGCCGATGCCGACGATGTGTTTTAAGGGCGCCAACCGCTCGACCGCTTGCGCCACCACATAAGGCACGCGCTCGACGGCGGCACGCCCAGCGCCGCGGTCAATCCGCGCGTTCGATGTCGGCGCCAACAAGCGCGCGCCGGTCTTCGCGGCGATCTTCGCGGCAAACGTCAGCCCCGGCTCGCGCAGCACGTTGCCCTTCAAATAGAGCGCCGCCGCCGCACCGCTGGAAAGCGCCTTCGCCGCCGCTTCGACCTTGTCCGCGTCCGGCGGCGCCGGCGCGTTGGGAATGCTTGCCGCCACCGGCTCACTGCCCTCGCCCCAGGCCGTGTTAGCGGGCAGGATCAACGTCGCGATGCGGCCCGGATGCGTCGTCGCTTGACGGACCGCCTCGGCGCCGTCCGCCGCAATCCCTTCCGATGTCGGCGACGTCTTCACCCAATCGGACACCGGCCGCGCAATGCCTTCCACGTCGGCGGTCAACGGCGCGTCCACTTCAATGTGATAGGTCGCATGGTCGCCGACGATATTGACGATCCCGGTGCACGCCTTGTTGGCGTTGTGCAAATTCGCCAGCCCATTGGCCAGCCCCGGCCCCAGGTGCAGCAACGTCGCCGCCGGCTTCCCCGCCATCCGGGCGTAGCCATCCGCCGCCCCGGTAACGACGTTTTCCTGCAATCCCAACACGCAACGCAGCGCGTCGGTGCGGTCCAAGGCCGCCATGAAATGCATCTCGGACGTGCCCGGATTGGTAAAACAAACATCGATCCCACTCAGCTTCAGGGTCCGGACCAGACTTTCGGCGCCGTTCATGCGTCTCTCCTTGAATTCTTGGTATTTATCACTGGAAATGGGCCTTCAGCTTTGCCGCCGCCGCACCCAATACATCATCATGTTTACAGAAACAAAAGCGGACAAAATGTCGCACGTCGCCCGCCTGATAGAAAGCGCTCAGCGGGATCGCGGCGACCCCGGCGTCCCGGATCAAATGCTCGCAGAATTCAACGTCATCGCCTTCGAAACCGACCGAGCGGATATCCACCGACAAAAAGTACGTGCCGCCCGTATGCAAGGTCTCAAACCCCGCGTCCCTGAGCCCGCTCTCAATCAAATCGCGCTTCGCCTGTTGATCGTTCATCAGGGTGTCGAAGTACGTATCGTTCTGCGTCAGCCCCGCCGCCACGGCGCGCTGCAAGTTGGTCGGTGTGGTGAACGTCACAAACTGATGCGCCTTGGCGATAGCGCCCAGCAAATGCGCCGGTGCGGTCATATACCCCACCTTCCACGCCGTCATGGAAAACGTCTTCCCCGCCGATCCGATGCGCACACATCGCTCGCGCATGCCCGGCAGCGTCATCAGCGGGATATGGCCAGCGCCATCGAAAACGATGTGCTCGTAAACCTCATCGCAAACCGTATAGGCGTCATACTTTTCCACCAAATCCGCGATAAACTGCAATTCGTCCAACGCATAAACCTTCGCCGCCGGGTTCTGCGGGGAATTGAACAAGATCAGCTTGGTCTTGTCGGAAAACGCAGCCGCCAATGCGTCCCTCGGCAGTTCCCATTCCGGCGGCGCCACGCGGACCAACTTCGGGATGCCCCCAGCGCGGCGGACCATCGGCAGATAGCTGTCGTACAAGGGCTCAATCAGCACCACTTCATCGCCGGGCTCGATTAGCGCCAACAGGCAATCGGCCAAGGCCTCGGTGGCGCCCGAGGTCACCATGACTTCCGTCTGCCAATCCACGTCCAAACCATAAAACCGTTTGTTGTGTGCGGCGACCGCCTGGCGCAATTCCGGGATGCCCAACATCGGCGGATATTGGTTCGGACCTTCCATCACCGCGTCGGCGGCAAGCTGGCGCAGCGCTTCCGGCCCGTTGTCATCGGGAAACCCCTGGCCCAGATTGATCGCACCCGTCTCAATGGCCAGGCGCGACATGGTCTCAAAGACCGTGACACCGTAACTCGACAGAATGGAATTCGCGGGCTTCATGGGCGGCGCTTCCCCGTTGTCTGAATGCTGCACGTACCATAAAGTCCGGGCGCTGAAATTAAAATCAGGAGATGACCCCGATGGTTGAAATGGTCAAGGCGATGAGCCGACTGGGCACCGAGTCCGCTTTCGAGGTTCTGGCCCGCGCCACGGCCTTGGCGGCGCAAGGCCGGGACATCATCAACCTCGGCATCGGCCAGCCGGATTTCAAAACGCCCGATCACATCATCGAGACCGCGACCAAGGCGCTCCGCGACGGCCATCACGGCTACACCCCGGCCAACGGCATCCCCGAGCTTCGCGAAGCCGTCGCCGCCGATATCCACACATACCGCGGCGTCACCATCGACCCCGCCAACGTCATGATCGTGCCCGGCGGCAAGGTCACGATGTTTTTCGCCATCCAAATGTTCGGCGAACCCGGCACCGAAATCATCTACCCGAACCCGGGCTTTCCCATCTACGAAAGCGTCATCAACTTCACCGGCGCCAAGGCCGTGCCCATGGCGCTGCACGAAGACACCGGCTTTTCCTTCAACGCCGACGAGGTGCTGGCCCTGATTACCCCGGCGACACGCCTCCTCATTCTCAATTCCCCGGCCAACCCCACCGGCGGCGTGGTGCCCCGCGCCGAGATGGACAAACTGGCCCAAGGCCTCGACGCCCACCCCCACGTCTGCATCCTGTCCGATGAAATCTACAGCCGCATGCTTTATGACGGGCACCCCCACGTCAGCTTGCTGGAATACGAAAACCTCCGGGACCGGGTGATCTTGCTCGACGGCTGGTCGAAGACCTATGCCATGACCGGCTGGCGCATGGGCTACGGGGTCTGGCCCAAAGACCTGATCGACCCGGCCACACGCTTGTCCATCAACTGCCATTCCTGCGTCAACGCGTCGGCGCAATACGCCGGCATCGCCGCCTTGGAAGGCCCGCAAGATGCGGTCGATGTCATGATGGAAGCGTTTGAGGCGCGCCGAAAAATTATCCTCCGCGAGCTTAACCAAATCCCCGGATTTAGATGCGCCGAGCCCGCCGGCGCCTTTTACGCCTTCCCCAACATCGAAGGCACCGGCCTGAGTGCGCGCGAAATCCAGGACAAACTCCTGAATGAAGCCGGCGTCGCCACCCTCGCCGGCACCAGCTTCGGCGCGCAGGGCGAAGGCTACCTCCGGTTCTCCTACGCCAACTCCCGCGACAATATAATGGCGGCGATCGAACGGATTAAGGCTTGTCTGAGCGCTGGGACATGACCTGATCCCGCAGGGATCGGGATCGTGTCCCCAATATTGGCAAACACCGGGGACACGATCCCCATCCCGTTGGGATGGGGTCATGTCCCCTATTCTCCCCCAAAACCGGGGGGGGAAACCGTCCTGATTTCAACCACCTAACAAAAAAATGACGGAACAATGTTCCTGGAACGTCGTGACTTAACGTCACAACGCAAGCGCCGAACAGTCCCCGGCGGGCATTCCGCGCTGATAAAGCGTCTCCTATCCGAGGCCGCGAGCAGATTCCATTAACGCCGAGTACGGCGGTTGAGGCCTAGAATTACGGTGAGAGTTTACTTATTAACTCACCCCTAGAGAATTGGGTCACGTCCCCGTTATTCTCCATTACACTCTCACGTTTAATGATTTACATGTAACGTGATAC
>JABJBP010000143.1 GCA_018665815.1 Rhodospirillaceae bacterium | reverse complement strand
GTAAACAAACTTAACCAAATCCGCATTCTTTGAACCGCACTTCATTGGCTATCGATTACGATACGGCTTTCATTTCTTCGCAAGACAAGGCGGCCGCTAGGCGATTGAAATCTTCGTCGCTGGCCGGCACGCCAAATCTCAACAAATGCTTCCGGTCTGCAAATGCCCGTGTCCAGATTCCTTGTTGAGCAAGCGTCTCATGGAGTTCGCAGCCTTGCGTACTAATTAACCGATACAGTGACGTTCCCCCGACGACGGCATGCCCACTTTCCTCAAGCAATGCATCAAGACGTTGGGCATCTCGGAATAGGCGATTGCGCGTGTCATCAATCCAAACTTCGTCACCGAGTGCGCACGCGCCAATTTCCAACGCTGGGCCGGCAACAGACCATGGCCCAAGTGCGTTCCGAATGTGTGATCCAATTTCCTTGTCGCTCAAAGCAAAGCCCAGCCGCAGCCCCGCCAGGCCAAAAAACTTACCAAACGACCGCAATATAATCATACTAGGCACACCGGCGTGCCGGGCGACACTAGCGGCCGGCTGCATATCGCCGAAAGCTTCATCAATAATCAACCACCCCCCTTGCCGACAATTCCGCGGCGCGCGCCAATAGCGGTTCCTGGTCGAACATGTGGCCGTCGGGGTTATTGGGGTTCACGACCACAACGACATCGGCTTGATCGGGCCAACCGTCTGCATACGCACGCTCTTCAACATCGTGTCCGGCACCCCGCCAACAATGGGCGTGTTCGCCATAAGTCGGCCCGAGAACACATACCCGCGAAACCGGGCGCAATCGCGGAATGATCTGGATAAGCGCCTGGGTTCCGGGTGCAGCGACAATATCGGCTTCTTTGGGTGCCGCGTAATACCGCCGTGCGCAACCCAGCAGTCGCTCTTCCGATTGGCGCTCGGGTAATCTTGTCCAAAGCCTATCCGGCAGGTGGGGAATGGGATATGCAATTGGATTGATGCCCGTGGAAAGATCAAGCCATTCCTCAATTGGCCGGCCATAACACTCGGCAGCGGCGTTCAAATTTCCACCGTGCGCCAGCGGCGGCACCACTGATTTCTCACCCGTTCCGGTTCTATCTTCATCGCGGCCCATAAATTATGCTCAACCCTCGCCAATTTCCAAATGCTGAACATAAACGGCGATGGCCTCATCAAGCCCCCGGGAGCGGTCCATGGATTCTCGGGTTTCATCAGCGAACGGTGTGCGCGACAGGACACGAAATACCTCCGCAGCACCGTCATGGAACCCGCCAGTCACACCGGCTTCGCGGAAAGTCGCGGCAATTTCCTCCATTTCACCGATCCACCGGCCCGAATCTGCTGGAATGAACGGTACCCGAGCTTCCATGCGGCCGAGATCTGCAATTTGAGAATGCTCGAATTCAGCCTTCAGTGGCTCGTACACGCCAAGTGATTTGGCCGCCATCAGCAACGCCGTGTGTAGCGTCCATGTGCCTTTGGTAAGCGCCGCATAACACATTTTGATTGCTGACGCTTGGCCCGGCTCATCACCCGATGGCACGACGCTAAACCCGCATCCATCGAGTGCTTCCATAGGTGTCGTGTCCGCGCCGGAAACATAAAATCGGGGCGTTGCCTTGCCCGGCGCCAAGCCGATAATACCGGCATCAATGAACGGTGCGCCGACGGCCGCGATCTCGTTGCCAACCGCCTTTGCCGTCGACGGTGAAATCGCATTGCAGTCAACGTAGGGCGGAAAACTCTCCATAGCTGTCATGGCGAGCGCGGTTTCGCGTGCCAGATCAAGGGCCGAGGCGGGTGGCAGAATGGAAAGAATGATATCCGCCTCGGCGACCAGGGTTTTCATGTCATCGACATCACGAAACCCGCCGGCTTCGGCAAGGCGGCGCGAGCGTTCACTGCGCCCGGCCAAGCAGGTAATCGGCGTGTGGCCATGTTCTTTCAAGGCGCGGCCCACGGCATGTCCCATGTCCCCCGGCGCGACAATAGCAACGGTTAAGTTCGACAATTTTCACTCCTATGCATCAAATTCACGTAACAGTTTGCCCGGCCGGACCGCCCCCGGCACCAAGCCCGATGATTGCGCAATCATTTGTCCATTGACCCATACGCCGTGCAGACCGACACCATCGGTCGTCAGCCTGGGGCCACCCCCTGGCAAATCCCGGACACGTCGTTTCGGCCCACGATCAACCTTCTCAGGATCAAATAACAACAAGTCTGCGAAATACCCCTTACGGATCAATCCGCGCTTTGGGATGCGAAATATACTTGCCGGCTTTGCTGTTAATTCGTGAATGGCATCCGCCAACGACAACACACCCAAATCACGCGCCCAGTGGCCCATAAGATGCAGGCCAAAACCGGCATCGCAGAAAAACGTCAAATGCGCGCCGGCGTCGCTTAGCGCGACGGAAGCATTCGGATCGCGGATCATCCGTCCGACTGCTTCCTGATCTGAATTCAGCAAAATGGCGGTAAAAACTGTCTGCAATTCCTCGGAAATTGCGAAATCCAGCATCCAATCCAAGGGATGCACGCCAGCCTCGGCGGCTAAGTCGGCAATGGTCCGGCCTTCGATGTGGGCGTGGTCCTCATTGGCGACCTCGACGACTTCCAGCTTGTCCCATTCGCCGTTGAACAGCCGGACACCTGCCGGCGTTGCAAGTTCGGCCTTAACAGCTTCGCGCAAATTCAGGTCAGCCAGCATCGCCGACAATGCACTAGGTTCAACTTTCATCGCTGGCGACCACGCCTTGAGGCTTTCAAACGGATAAGCCGAACGAATACTGAAATCCATGGTAAGTGGACAGCAGGAAACCTGGCCCCATAGCTCACGTCCACGCGCCCTGGCATCAGCAATTTGTTTAAGCTCGTCAAAAGTGCCCGTCGGATTTGTGGAGTTATGCAACAAAGCCGCAATCATCACCGGACGATTTGTCGTAGCGCAAAGAGCTTCCAGATAAGGAACATCCGTCCGCTCGCCCTTGGTCAGCATGAAGATGCCACGGTCACCACTCGCCATGGCGCCCATCAACATGTTCATTTCACGGTCATCAGCTAGGCGCGACGGCATCGGCAACCCACCGGCACCATTGTGCTGGGGTGCCGTCGACGTCGCGAACCCGATGGCGCCGGCACCCATCGCTTCGCGGACAATGTCGTTCATCGCGGCCAGTTCTTCGTCATTGGCGGCCCGCTCCACGGCAGCCTCGCCCATGACAAACGTCCGGAGCGCCGAATGGCCGATAAACGCCGCAACATTGATCCGCGTGCCGAAGCTTTCAATCATATCCAGATAGGCCGGAAAACTTTCGAAATCCCACCGCACACCCTGTCGCAACACATCCAATGACATGCCTTCCACCTGCGTAAGATTGCGCATCACTAGTTCTCGATCATCGGAGCGGCACGGTGCAATGGTGAACCCACAATTGCCGATGACCGTTGTCGTCACACCCAGGCTTGATGACGGTAACAGGTCCGGGTCCCAAGTCACCTGTGCATCGTAATGGGTATGGGAATCAATAATGCCGGGCATCAAGGCCAATCCGTCGGCATCGACGTCTTCGCCATCGAACGGCGCCAGACTTACCCCAACATCAACAATTCGCCCCCCTTCGATCGCAACGTCAACGCCGTCCCGTGGCGCATCACCCGACCCGTCGAAGACCTTTGCATTGCGGATGGCAAACCCCATGGCAGTGACCTCCCTGTCGCCGGAGGCGACGTTAACAGCTTCTATAGGGCCATGCGAGTCCGCTGAAATTTAGGAATCCCAACAGGTTAACACGAGTTAATATGCTCGTCACAGGTCGTGTTAACGCATGTAACAACAATGCCTTACTACTTCCGATCAAGGAGCATGGCTCCAGAGGGAAGAAGGCATGAAACAAACCATTCTCGTCGTTGAAGATAACCCGGTGAATACGGAACTGGTCAAAGACATTCTCTTTGAACTCGGGCATTCAGTTGTCCATTCAGAGACCGGTGTGGACGCCATGCAATTGGCGCGAACCCATCAGCCTGCCCTGATTTTGATGGATATCAGATTGCCGCGACTGTCCGGCATTGACGTGACCAAGTTCATTAAGGCCCAAGACGACCTGAAGCACATCCCAATTATCGCCTTGACCGCCTCAGCCATGAAAGGCGACGAAGAGAAAATTCTTCAAGGCGGGTGCGACGATAACATTCCCAAGCCCATTCAAGTTATCGAATTTATCAATCTGATTTCAAGCTATCTCGACAGTGAAGCGCGAGGTTTCTGCAGATTGAATTGAGACTGATCACAGGACGCCCTGCAACGCCTAGCCAACATTCGTAAGGCGGCCTTTGATGAGGCCGAAAAATACCGGCGGATCACTGGCTCCGGTGAAGCGCCAACCAAGATGCTCCCCGCATCCGGTACAGATCGCAAAATTCCAAAGATACCCTTTGAACCATGAAAATTCGTCGCTCGGCGCGCCCTGATCGGTGGCGCCTGGGGCTTCGGCAAAGCAATTGATGCGAAACACAATCCCCGCCGGATTGAAAAATACGTGCTCGTGCCCGTCCATGGAGAGGGCCCAGCGGGTCCGGGTCACCGGTTGCCCGCACCGCGCGCACATAATCTTGTCGTCGCTGTCTTCGAGTTCGTCGGTCTCAAGTTTCGCATCGGGCGATTTCTGAAGCACGGCAGCATCTCCCGTCCAGCATTCCAACAGTTTCAGCGCCGTATCAGCGGAACGCAAATCTCAAGCTGTCAGGTCTTTTTTGAAATGATATCGCCTGACGCCGCCGCCGATAGTTTTATTGGATTGCGCTTCAGCGACTTCTTCGCGGACCGGCTGATACCCTCTCGCTTCATAAGTCGCCAACGCCGCACCCTGAATTTCCGATGTCGATAAGATCAAGCGTTCATAGCCAGTTTTCCGGCAGAACGCTTCAACATGATCAAGCATCTGATTACCAATGCCCTGGCGGCGGCAGGCCGCGTCAACGTACATCCGGCGCAACTCGGCCTCGTCGTCATCGTGGCGCTCTATACCGACCATGCCGACCAATTGGCCGGATTTCAACGCAACCCAAAACCCGTTTCCTGGCACTTTAAGAAAGCACTCGCCAATACGGCCCATTTCTTCCGCGATGGCGCGTTCGACATAATCAGCAAACGCCGATTCCATGCCAACCGGTGCCAATTGGGCATTGGCGGCACGAAACAATTTAAGGACGTCGGCGCGGTCCCTGTCGGCATAAGTACGAATGGAAATATCGTCGACCATCGTCCATCCCATCACCCGCCAAGCTTGTCGCGGAGCATCTGGTTGACGGCCTGCGGGTTGGCTTTGCCGCCGGTTGTCTTCATCACCTGCCCGACAAACCAACCGATGGCCTTGCCGTTGCCAGCACGCACCTCATCTGCCTGATCGGGATTGGCCGCGATGGCTTCGTCAACGGCGGCTTCAATGGCGCCGGTGTCGGTGATCTGCTTTAAGCCCTTGGCTTCGACAATTTCCTCGGCGCCTTTCGAGGTCGCGAACATTTCTTCGAACACATCCTTGGCGATCCGTGACGAGATGGTACCGTCAGCCAAAAGATCAAGGAGTTCGCCCAAGTGCTCGGCGCGAATGGGGCTTTCAGAAATGCCCAGCGACGCCGCATTCAAGGCGCCGAACAAGTTCGTCGTCAGCCAGTTCACCGCCTGCTTGGCATCACGACCGGTGGCCACGGCCTCGAAATATTCAGCCGTCTCGCGATCGGCGACCAACACGCCGGCATCGTAGGCGGACAGGCCATTGTCCGCGACAAACCGATCTTTCTTGGCATCGGGGAGTTCGGGCAAGGCTTTCGCGACCTCATCGACGAAGCTTTGGTCCAGATCCAACGGCAGAAGATCGGGGTCGGGGAAATAGCGGTAATCGTGGGCAAATTCCTTGACCCGCATGGATCGCGTCTCGCCACGGTTTGCGTCGAACAACCGGGTTTCCTGGACGACCTCGCCACCATCTTCCCAGACCTCGACTTGGCGCGCTGCCTCAACCTCAATGGCCTGCATAATGAACCGCACGGAATTGACGTTCTTGATTTCGGCGCGGGTCCGATATTCAGTCTCGCCGGGATGGCGTACCGAAACGTTCACGTCAGCGCGCATGGAGCCTTGCTCCATGTTGCCATCACAGGTGCCCAGATAGCGCAGGATCGAGCGTATCTTGCGCACGTAAATCCCGGCCTCTTCCGGAGACCGCAAATCCGGCTTCGAGACAATTTCCATCAAACACACACCGGCCCGATTCAGATCAATGAACGAACGTTTCGGGTCCTGATCATGCATGGACTTGCCGGCGTCTTGTTCCATATGCAGGCGCTCGATACCAATTTCCCGCGCCTCGCCGTCAGGCATATCAAGGATTACCGTGCCCTCGCCGACGACCGGATGCAGATATTGGCTGATCTGGTAGCCTTGCGGCAGATCGGCGTAAAAATAGTTCTTCCGCTCGAAAACCGAATGCAGATTGATTTGCGCCTGCAGGCCCAACCCGGTGCGCACCGCTTGTTCCACGCAGACAGCGTTGATCACCGGCAGCATCCCCGGCATCGCCGCATCAACCAGCGAGACTTGAGTATTCGGCTCGGCACCAAAGGCCGTCGGCGAGCCTGAAAATAGCTTTGCGTTGGACATCACCTGAGCGTGGACTTCAAGCCCTACAACGACTTCCCAGTCACCGGTTTCGCCAGCGAGTATATAGGCCATATCACTGCCCTCCCAGATATTTGGGAAGCGCTGAAAATTCGGCCGCACGCTCGAGGACATCAGCGGCGCGGAACATGGTTTCCTCATCGAAGGGTTTGGCGACAATTTGCAAACCCAGCGGCAAGCCATCCGAATCTAGTCCCGACGGAACGCTGATCGCCGGTAATCCCGCCATGTTGGCCGGCACCGTGAACACGTCATTCAGGTACATGGCGACAGGGTCATCCATTTTCGCGCCAATGGGAAAGGCCGCGTTCGGCGCGGTTGGCGTCAACAGGACGTCCACGTCTTGGAAAACTTGGTTGAACTCATCGAGAATGATCGTTCGCACTTGCTGCGCTTTGACGTAATAGGCATCGTAGTACCCGGCCGAGAGCACATAGGCACCGATCATCACGCGGCGTCGAACCTCGGCGCCGAAACCTTCACCGCGGGTGTTTTCGTACATTTCATCCAAGCTGTCGCCATCGACCCGGAGGCCGTATCGAACCCCATCATAACGTGCCAGATTGGACGACGCCTCGGCCGGCGCGACGATGTAATAGGCCGGCAAGGCATACTTGGTGTGGGGCAGTGATACCGGTTTGATCTCAGCGCCTTGTTCCGTCAACCAGGCGGCGCCCCGGTCCCACAGGTCTTGGATTTCCGACGGCATGCCGTCCAGCGTGTATTCCTTCGGAATGCCCACCTTGAGACCTTTGATGTCGCCGGTGATGGCCGCCTCGAAATCCGGCACGGCAACGGGTGCCGAGGTCGAGTCCTTCGGATCATGCCCCGCCATGGCGCCCAGCATGATGGCGCTGTCGAGAACCGTCCGCGCAAACGGCCCCGCCTGATCAAGGCTGGATGCAAAAGCGACAATACCCCAGCGCGAACACCGCCCATAAGTCGGCTTCAATCCGACAACACCGCAAAGGCTCGCCGGTTGACGGATTGAGCCCCCCGTGTCGGTGCCCGTCGCGCCCGGACAAACATGCGCGGCCACCGCCGAAACCGAACCGCCGGACGAGCCGCCGGGCACCAAGTCTTCGCCGTTGGCGCCGACCCAGGGGTTTTTCACCGGCCCGTAGTAACTCGTCATGTTGGCCGATCCCATAGCGAATTCATCCAGATTGGTCTTGCCTAACATGACAGCGCCGGCGTCACGCAGGTTCTGCGATACCGTCGATTCGTAAGGCGGCGTAAAGCCATCCAGGATGTGCGACGCCGCCGTGGTCAGCGTGCCGTCCGTACAGAACAAATCCTTCATGGCGATGGGCACACCATCCATGGCACCCACCACCTCGCCTTTCGCGCGCCGCGCGTCCGATTGCGCCGCGCGGTCACGCGCGATGTCCGGGGTTTCGGTGATAAAGATGTTTAAATCCCGCGCAGCCTCCATGG
This sequence comes from Rhodospirillaceae bacterium, assembly GCA_018665815.1. Lineage (GTDB taxonomy): Bacteria > Pseudomonadota > Alphaproteobacteria > Rhodospirillales > Casp-alpha2 > UBA3470. The sequence continues at coordinate 270 of JABJBP010000143.1, read as the reverse complement.
CGGTGATGCAATCGTCCGTCAATTCAACGGCGGAAAAATCACCGGCGGCCAAGCCATCACGGGCTTGCGTGATGGTTAAATCATTGAGCTTTCCCATCACTCCACCACCTTCGGCACGGCAAAGAAATCCTTCGCCCGGTCCGGCGCGTTAGACAACACCTTCTCCGCCACATTGCCGTCAGTGATTTCGTCGACGCGTTGCGGGGCGATCATTTCTGCAACCGATGTCATCGGCTTCACGCCTTCGGTATCGACCTCGGACAATTGCTC
>JABJBP010000142.1 GCA_018665815.1 Rhodospirillaceae bacterium | reverse complement strand
GTACATCATCACAGCCAGACGGATAATCTCGGGCGACGTTTTAAAATATCGGAATGGATTTCTCATTTTGCGAAGCTATGAAACATGCATTGCCGACTCAAGTCAGTTTCCTCTGACACTGCCACCGTGACTAGTGACGGTGGCGTCACCCCAACCGTCATGAACCGTTTTTTTACTATTCCCTAATAAAGGGGTAGAGGGGCGCTGTATACGGTGGCGGTTTCCTGATTCACGGCTAAAACTGAGTGATTTCACGGGTTTCCGTTGGGGCTTACGTACACGAAGAAGCATTTCAAAACATGTGCTCTGGTGATAGGAATCCCGGCAATTGGGTAACTGCTTTTGGGCTGGGGAGAAGGGATGATCGAACTTTCGGGATTGTCCGGGAAGACGGTGGTGATCACCGGCGCCGGCGGCATGTTGGGCCGGGCGTTTAGTGAGGCACTGAGTGACGTTCCAAATGTCCGTGTTGAGGCCAAAACGCGCCAAGACATGGATGTCACCGATCGCGATCGCGTCCTCGCGTTGGCCGATCTCGATCCCGATATCATCATTCATTGTGCCGCCACCGTTGACGCCGAAGGGTGCGAGACCAACCCGGAGAATTGCCGCCGCATTCAGGTTGATGGCACCGTCAATGTCGCTGACCTGGCCAGTTCGACCGGCGCTCAGGTTTTCTATCCGCAATCGTTTTTGATTTTTGACGGCAGCGAAACACCGATTGTCGAGACGACGCCGCCGGCGCCGATGTCCACTTATGGGCAGTGCAAGCTTAATGCCGAGACGGCACTCAGGGACCGCGTGCCCGATGCCCTGGTTGTCCGCATGGCGGGCTTCTTCGGCGGTGATGAAAAGGACAAGAATTTCGTCGGTAAGTTTGTGCCGCATATGTTTAAGCTGATTGGTGAGGGCGTCAGTGAATTCGCGGTCGGCGACCGCGTTTGGCAGCCGACCTATACGTTGGATTTGGCGCGCAATGGTTTGGTGTTGCTGGCGCAAGGCAAGGGCGGGATTTACAACATGTCTTGTCATGGCCAGGCATCATTTTATGAATTGGCGGCAGCCTGTGTCTCGGAACTTGGGCTGGATGGGCGGATGTCGATCATCCCCACCACGGAAGCGGCCGTTGCTGGGTCCGAGAAGGCGGCGCGGCCGGCCGTCGGCGTCATGGAGAACCGCCGGATGATCTCAGAAGGGCTGGACCGCCAGCGGCCATGGCGAGAAGCGCTGGCGGAATACTTAAACCGGCCTTATTTTCAAACCATGTCTGCTGACCGCTTACCGGAGAATTCCTAATGCTTATGTCGCCCTGCCAGTTGCCGCCGATAGGCGCTTTGAAATCCCGTGTCGTGATGGCCGCCATGACCAGAGGCTTCGCCGGCCCCGGCCACGTGGCAACCGCCGACATGGCCGAATATTACGGCCGGCGGGCGGATAGCGGTGTCGGGCTGATCCTCACCGAAGGCACGATCATTGATCAGAGCGGGGATGGCTATAACGGCGTGCCCTATATTGCGACGCCCGAACAAACCGACAGCTGGCGCCAGGTCGTTGAGCGCGTGCATGCGGGCGATGGAAAGATCTTCAGCCAGCTTTGGCACTGCGGTCGCATTTCGCATTCGGACTTTACCGGCGGCGAGCCGCCCGTTAGTTCGACGAACCGCGCCGCTGAAGGCCACAATCGCCAAAACGACAAACCCTTCGGCGCGCCACGCGCCCTGGAGACGGGTGAAATGCCGGCAGTCTACGGGTTGTTTCGACATGCCGCCGAAAACGCCATGAGCGCCGGTTTTGACGGCGTGCAGCTGCATATGGGACATGGCTATTTGGTTGATCAGTTTTTCGACGCCCGGGTCAATGACCGGACTGATGCCTATGGCGGGTCTGTCGCCAACCGGTGTCGGTTCGCGTTGGAACTGCTGGAGCTCATTTTGGCTGATTTGGGCCCGGACAAGGTCGCGGTGCGGATTTCGCCGTCGCGGTTCATGGGCGAGCTGTACGATTGGCCGGATGTAGATGAGATGCTGGATTATCTAATTCCGGCGCTCGAAAAGTTGGGCCTGAAGATGCTCGATATCAGTTGCGCGAACGCCGACTATTTTGAAACGTCGGGCCGGGTGATCCGCCAAGTTCGGTCGCGTTGGAGGGGCGTGCTCATGGGCGGCGCGTCGCTGAGCGTCGAACAAGCGGAGCAAGAACTGTCCGACGGTTTTCTTGATCTGGTGACCTGGGGCCGGCATATCCTGGCGAACTCGGATTTCGCAGCCAAGGTTTCAGACGGCCGCGATATTGAACCATTCGATCCGGCCATGCTGGGATCGCTCAACTGATATGGGAGACGGTGCGCCACCCGAAAGCCGCGTTGATCCTGGATTTTGGGCCGGTCGGCGGGTGTTTGTCACCGGCCATACCGGGTTCAAGGGTAGCTGGCTGAGCCTGTGGCTGCGGCACATGGGTGCCGAGGTCGCGGGGTGCGCACTGGCACCGCCGAGCGATCCGAACCTATTCAGCCTTGCGGACGTCGCTGACGGCATTATTGATCACCGCGCCGATGTCCGAGATTTGGACACCTTGAGCGCCGCCATGCGAGATCATGCGCCGGAAGTGGTCTTTCATCTGGCGGCCCAGGCTTTGGTTCGGCCATCCTATGACGACCCTGTCGAAACGTTTTCCACCAATGTCATGGGCACCGTGAATGTGTTGGAGGCGGCACGATCGATTGGGAGCCTTCGCGCTGTCGTCGTGATTACCAGCGACAAATGCTATGAAAACCGCGAGCATGATCGAGGCTACGCCGAGACCGACGCCATGGGCGGGCACGATCCTTACTCCAGTTCCAAGGGCTGTGCCGAGCTGGTCACCGCATCTTTCCGCAACAGTTTTTTTTCAACAAACGGAAATGCTGCAAACATTGCGACGGCGCGCGCCGGCAACATCATCGGCGGCGGCGATTGGGGCACCGACCGTCTGATTCCCGATTTGATGCGCGCCTTCGCAGCCGGCGAAGAAGCGTTGATCCGCTACCCCGATGCCATTCGCCCTTGGCAGCATGTGTTGGACCCGACGGCTGGTTATCTGACCCTGGCCCAGCGCCTATGTGAATCAGGACCTGAGTTCGGCGAAGGCTGGAATTTCGGCCCGCCGCCCGAAAGCGAGCGTCCGGTCCGTCATTTGGTGGAAACCATGAGCACGCTTTGGGGCGACGGCGCGGGGTGGACGCTGGACAGCGCCGAGACGCCGCACGAAGCGGGCTACCTGAAGCTCAACGTGACCAAATCCCGCGCCCGGTTGGGATGGCGCGCGCGCCTGGATTTGGCCGGGGCATTGGAACAGACCGTGGCATGGTATAAAGGCTTGGCGGACGGCGGCTCGGCGCGAGCACTGACGTTGCAACAGATCGAAAATTACGCGTCGGACGCGCCGGACGCGGAAGGCTAAGGGGCGGGTATGACGAATTCACCACCACAGAATGATCCCGATGCCCTGCGCCGACAAATTCTTGATCTTGTCGAGCGCTACCATGAGGCGGCTTACCCCGAGCGCGCGTTCGATCCTGCGGGTTCGCCGGCACCGGTGTCGGGGCGTGTGTTCGGTGCGTCGGACATGCGCAACTTAGTCGATTCCAGTCTCGATTTTTGGTTGACGACGGGGCGCTTCAACGAAGCTTTTGAAAAGCGCCTGGGCGAGTTTATCGGGCGCCGCCATGTGCTGAGTGTAAATTCGGGGTCATCTGCCAATCTGGTGGCGCTGGCGGGCCTGACCAGTCATCTGCACAAGGACCGCGCCTTGCAGCCGGGCGATGAGTTCATCACCTGCGCCACCGGGTTCCCGACGACGATCAATCCGGGCATCCTCTATGGCCTGGTGCCCGTGTTCGTCGATGTTTATATTCCGACCTACAACATTGATCCCGATGCCCTGGAAGCCGCGGTATCAGAGCGGACGCGCGCCATCATGATTGCCCACACCCTTGGCAATCCGTTCAATCTCGATGCCGTTATGGCGCTCGCCAAGAAGCACGATTTATGGGTCATTGAAGACTGTTGTGATGCGCTGGGGGCGACCTGGCGGGGGCGTCATGTGGGCACTTATGGCGACGTCGGCACGCTCAGTTTTTATCCTGCCCATCACATCACCATGGGCGAAGGCGGCGCGGTGTTTGCGCAAGGCGGCAAAGTTCGCCGGGCCATGGAATCCATACGCGATTGGGGACGTGATTGCTATTGCGCGCCGGGCATGGACAACACCTGCGGCAAGCGGTTTGAGTGGAAACTGGGCGACCTGCCCAGAGGGTACGATCATAAATACGTCTATTCGCACCTGGGCTTTAATCTAAAAATCACCGACATGCAGGCGGCGGTCGGCCTGTCTCAGCTTGATCGCCTGCCTGGTTTCATCAAATACAGAAAACGGAATTTCGATCACCTGAAGGCCGGCATGAAGGCTCTGGAGGATATTTTCATTCTTCCCGAAGCGACGCCCCATTCAGAACCGTCGTGGTTTGGCTTTCCGCTCACCATCCGCGATGACGCGCCGTTCGCCCGCGAAGATTTGCTTCGCCATCTCAACGACCATCGCATCGGCACGCGGCTTCTGTTTGGCAGCAACCTGTTACGCCAACCTTACATGATCGGCCGGCCGCACCGGGTGGCCGGCGCGTTGACTAACAGCGAGACGGTGGTCGATCAGACCTTCTGGATCGGCGTCTATCCGGGGCTTGGTGAAGATGAAATCACTTGGATGCTAGATCAGATCCACGCGTTTTGCGCGGCTCAAGGGAAATCGTGAAAAGATGGCGTTGCGGCTGGCCATCGTAGGGGCGACCGGCCATATCGGGCGTAGCCTTTTATGGAATCTGGGTCGCGACAAATCGTTTCAAATTCAAGCTTACGCGCGACGCGTTGACGCGGTTTACGAAGACCTAGCGGCAATGGAAAAAACCTCGGCCGAGGCCATCCACATGGATAAATTCGGCACGCTGCCTTTTGATATCGTCGTCAATTGTGTCGGTGCCGGCGACCCCGCAAGGGTACGCGACATGGGGGCTGAAATTTTCCGGGTGACCGAGGATATCGACAACCGAATTCTCGATTGTTTATCGAGTTGGCCGGCGGCGCTTTATATCAATATGTCCAGCGGCGCGGTTTACGGCACGCCGCTGTCGCAACCGCTGACTTTTCAATCGGTCTGTTCGCGACGCGTCAATGAATTGAACGCCGCCGAGTGGTATGGAATTGCCAAACGAAATGCCGAAGCGAAACATCGGGCGCACGAAGAATTCAATATCGTCGATGTGCGCGTGTTTTCGTATTTCAGCCGTTTTTTGAACCGGGAAGGTCGCCTGTTTATTGTTGATTTGGTTAATGCCTTGATCGGCAAGCGCATGCTCCAAACGACATCAAGTGATTCGGTTAGAGATTACGCAACCCCATCGGATCTTCTTCAATTGCTGTCGTGCATCATCGAGCGCTGGCAGGCCGGGCAGGGGAAGATCAATGATGCCCTGGATTTGTATACCAAGGCGCCTGTCGGAAAATTCGAATTGATTGAGGCCGTGGCCGAACGGTTCGATTTGTCTTGGGAGGCGACAGACGACTTGAATACAATTTCCAGTACTGGTGAAAAACAAGAGTACTTTTCCAGAAACTTGAAGGCTGCTGACTGGGGCTATGAGCCGAAGCTCATTGCCTTGGACGGTATATTGGACGAACTTTTCGGGTTGTTGAAGACCGGGCGATGAGGGTATCACCGTATCCACACGCCGATTATAATTTCGATGGCTTTATTGTGGTGCGAACGCCCGCAGTTTGTCGTATGCAATTGAGACAATGAAAAGGTCGTATAAATGAAGGGCGCCGCTTACATTGCCGAATTTCTAGCCCAACGGGGGATGGATCAAGTATTCTTGCTGACGGGGGGTGCGGCGACGTTTCTGGTCGATGCGTTGGCGTTGAATCCAAAAGTTGATTACCGTTGCGTGCAACATGAACAGGCCGCCGCGATGGCCGGCGACGCCGTATGGCGCGTGTCGGGAAATGTTGGTGCCGTCATGGCGACCAGCGGGCCCGGTGCCACAAACCTGATCACCGGGATTTGTTGCAATTGGTTCGATAGCATTCCGTGCCTGTACATCACCGGTCAGGTGAACCTCAAACACGCGGAGGTTTTCGAAGGCACGAAAGTTCGGCAATTCGGTTTCCAGGAAACGGATATCGTGACCCTGGTCAGTTCCGTAACCAAATATTCCCGTCAGGTGACGACGCCCGATCAACTGCGTGAATCGTTGGTTGAGGCCTACAACGCCTGCATTACCGGGCGCATGGGCCCGGCGCTTATCGATGTTCCCATGGATTTGCAGCAAACCGAAGTCGGCGATGAAATCCTCTATTACCCGCCTGCAAAAGAGGCATCTGCGGCCAACAGCCTCGATAAGGAAATCCATGCGATCGACGCGCTTTTGTCCAATGCGGAGCGGCCGCTGGTTCTTTTTGGCGCGGGGTTGGGGCTTGCCGGCGTTGAGGCGGAGGTTGAAAGCTGGCTGCGCGAGAAACAAATTCCGGTCGTCGCGAGTTGGAGCGGGTCGTGTTATCTGCGCCAGGATTTCCCCGGCTATCTGGGGTGCATCGGCGTCTATGGAAACCGGGGCGCCAATTACGCCCTTCAGAATTGCGATGCCCTGCTTGTGCTCGGCAGCCGTCTGGACACCCGCCAACGCCCTGGTGATCCACGGGATTTCGCCCCTGCCGCCACGATCCATGTGGTCGATATCGACGAAGAGGAAATAAAGAAATACGAAAAGAACGGGTATGGTAGCTCGATACTCGATTTGCGGCGCATCGGCGAAGTTCTGGGCGCGTTGGCACCGATCAAGCTTTCGAGCACCTGGACCGACTACATAGCCGAGATGCGGGAACGGTTTTACGGTAAGGATGTTTCCAAGTTTGCAAATAAAATGGGATCAATTTCACCCTATGCAATCATTCAGAAGTTGAACAATTTGGTCGATGACGATGCGACAATCGTCATCGATTGTGGCGCGACAACGTGCTGGTTTTTCCAGATGTTCCACAGAACCACCCAAACGGTGTTCAGCAATGGTGGGTGCGCGCCGATTTCCTATGCCATTGGCGCCAGCATCGGTGCCGCCACGTCACGGCCCGACAAACAGACCATCGTGATTATCGGCGACGGCGGCTTTCAGAATAATATTCAGGAACTCCAAACCGTCGTTCAATATGACCTGAACATCAAATTCATCATTCTCAACAATTACGGCTACGGCATCGTTAAGCAGTTCCAGGATCTCTATATGGAAGGCCGCCACGAGGCGACCGGTCGGGGCTACGGCGTTCCGGACCTAGCCAAGATCGCCGATGGCTATGGTGTCGGGTACGTACGTGTGGATGAATTGGATGAATTCACCTCGGAAGCCATACAGAAGCCGGGCGCTGCGATCATCGATGTTACCTTGCATCCGAATACGTTGATTGAGCCGAAGCTGGAACTCGGTCGCCCGATCAATGATCAGTATCCTTATGTTTCCGATGCGGATTTTGCCGAAGCTAACCGCTTTGTCCGCTTTGAGCGCCCCGAATGGCTATCCGAGCGGATTGTCTTGGAGTAAGCGTTTTATTTCTTCTTGGGTTTGCCGTCAGGGTCGTCGAAATTAATGCGTTCGCGCTCAACCACCAGTGGGCGGTTGCGCACTTGATTGAAAATACTCAGTACGTATTCACCGATAATCCCCATGAAGAATAACTGCGTGCCGGCGAAGAAGAACAATGCCGTGATGATCAAGGTGGTGCCCCGCGGCACCTCTTGTCCCAGCGGTGTAAAGAACAGCACGGCGTTGAATATGGCGAATGCGATGCTGAGAATCGAAAGAATTAACCCGACAGCCAAGGCTGCCCGGATCGGCGCGGTGCTGAATGATGTTAGGCCGTTCAAACCCTGATCGATGAGGTGGAAGAACCGGTTCTTTGACACCCCCTTTGCGCGCGCCTGACTGGTATAGGGGACACCGACCTGCTTGAACCCGACCTCGAAGGCCATGGCGCGCACGAAAGGATAAGAATCGTCAAAAGTTTTTATCGCTTCCAGGACCTTGGCGTCGACAAGTTGGAAATCGCCGACATCGGGCGGCATATCAAGATACGTGGAGCCACTGACCAATCGATAATAAAGCTTTCGGATGGCAACCATGGGGAAGCTCTCCACGCGGTTCGCCCGAATGCCGAAAACCACTTCGTAGCCCTGTCCCCATAATTTGACGAATTCCGGGAGCAGGTCCGGCGAGTCTTGTAAATCCGCGGGCAAAAACAAAAGCGTCGCATCACCCTCGGCATTCTTTACGCCGTTGAAATGGGATCGCATGGGACCGAAGTTCCGGGCGTTGACAATGACTTTCACTTGATTGTCGTCGGCAGCAATTTCGCGCAGGATATCAACTGTTGCGTCCGTCGATGCGTTGTCACAGAACAGATGACGGCGTTCATAATTGGGCAGGTGTTGTTCGAACACCCGACGAACCGCGTCATAGCAATCACGAATGCCTTCTTCTTCATTGAAGCAAGGCGTGACGATACAAATTGATTTCTTCATGGCTTAAAACCCAAGGCCGATCCTACCAGATCTTCCACGGTGCATCACCCGATTCCCACAAGGTCTCCAGCGTGTTTTTATCGCGAATGGTATCCATGGGCCGCCAGAATCCGTCATGGCGGAATACCCGGAGCTGATCGTCGGCGACGACACGCCTGATCGGCTTGCGTTCCCAAAATTCCGAATCGTCGTCGATGTAATCACCGATCGCCGGCGACAGGACAAAAAAACCGCCGTTCACCCAATCGGCTTTTCCATGTGGTTTTTCCTGGAAATCCGTCACCCGGTCACCTTCGATCTGCATGATGCCGAAACGCGGTAGCGGGCGGGTCGCGGTCACCGTCGCTAGGGCGCCGTGGGATTGATGAAATGCAAGCAGGGCGGTGAGATCAATATCACCGACCCCGTCGCCATAGGTCATGCAAAAACTTGGATCGTCCGCGACATAGGGCAATGCTTGCTTCAATCGGCCGCCGGTGCCGCTGTCATCGCCGGTCTCTATCAATGTGACGCGCCACGGTTCCGCCTCGGATCGATGGACTTCCATGCTTTGTTTTTCGATATCGAAGGTCACATCGGCATTTCGAAGGAAGTAATTGGCGAAATACTCCTTGATCATGTAGCCCTTGTAACCCAGGCAGATCACGAAATCATTGATGCCGTGAGTCGAATAAAGCTTCATGATGTGCCAAAGGATCGGCTTGCCACCGATTTCAACCAAGGGCTTGGGCCGAATGGCGGTTTCCTCGCCCAGCCTGGACCCGAAGCCTCCCGCTAAAATGACAGCTTTCATCGCCAATGGAACTCCCGCGAACCCTCTAGTTCAGGTTCAATGGCACACGCTGGGCGATGGCGCAAGGCTCGGAGGAAATGCCATTGAGTGGGCAAATGCCACGCTATAAAAGACAAGACGCCTGTAGTCAGCTGCGTTATACAATTTTTAGCCCGGTCTAAAAAATCTCGACCGAAATGCCGACAAACTGCTGGATTTTCCGCGAAGGGGATCGAAGTGGACGCGACAACTCGAAATACCGCCCGGCTATTTTGGATATTCGGTATAGCCGGTGTCGTATACCTTGGGTATGTCCTTTATCGATACATCACGCTCGGCACTTATTTTGATCATGCAGAACCGGACGTCGCTATCTTGGCGTGGCGTCTCGCCTCGGGGCAGCCACTTTATTATCCGCCAGGCACGGCCGAGCAGATCACGACCGCCTATGGCCCGATGCTCTATTTGCTTACGGGATTATTCCTGAAGCTATTCGGCGGATCGATTGCGGCTAGCAAGTTGGCGGCTGCGGGATCATGCATGGTCTCCTTGAGCGCTTTCAGCTATTACGCTTGGCGCCGTTTCGGTATTGGATATGTTGGTATCGGTGCGCTCGCTTTCGTTTGCTACATTTTGATGATTGCGCCTGTATCCATTTGGATTAGACCCGAAGCCCATACCGTCCTCTTGGTCACATTGGCGCTGTTCTCAACGTTATGGCATGACCGCTCAGACGGTTGGATAACAGCTATTTGCGTCGCTGCATGTGCCGGTCTGGCGATGAACTTCAAGATTCATGCGTTCATCTATTTCGTACCCATCGTAATCCGGTACTGCTTGGTGGGATGGTTGCGCAAATGGCCGGTCATGGCCGTGGTATCGATTGGCTTTTTCTTCCTGCCCTTCGGCTTTCCGGATATTTCAATCAGCAACTATATCGCCGGCATTCAGGAATTTGTCACATCACGCGATATCGCCTGGTATTTGTTTCGTTCCGCGCTCAAGTGGTCTCAATTGTTCTTGGCACCCGTCATCATTCTTGGCCTGGCGTGGGCGGTTAATCGGGACAATTTAAATCGGCCTGATGTCCTCTATTTCGGCGCCTTTGCCATCTGCGTCGTGGTCACTTTCTATCCGGCATCAATACCTGGTTCCACATGGCGACAAATGCTGCCGTTCTTTCCCATCACGGTGGATTTGTTTATCCGGTTTTTGCGTGCGCTTGAAGGCAAGCGTTGGGGCTGGGTGTGTGGCCATGTCATTGTGGGATTGGCGGTTGTCATCTTGGCCATCAGTCCACAACGGCGTTTGTTGCGGGCATTTGACTCAAATGCCCGGGGCACCGCCGCGTCGAGCGAAATCGAAGCCATCATCGCCAGGTACCCTGGAAAAACACTGCAGATGGGTTATGGTTCATCAAGGCAGTTCGGGTATCCGTGGACCTATTCCCGGCCTGTCTTGGCGTTTGCCGGCAACCCGGTGACCCTGTCGCCTATCGCCGCAATGGAGCGCAGTTACGCGGGGAAACCAATGGTCCCGGCGAAGCTTGCATGGATCAAGGACTGCAAGACCGATCTGTGGTTGGTCCCAAAACTCAATCACCAGACGTTCGGCATGGGATCACATTTGGCCGGGGGCAAGGCTTTTCATAAAGAGCTCATCGAAACCTTCGCCGCCCGCTACGAAGCCAAGGAAACCTATGAATTTTTTCAGGTCTGGGCCTGCCGGTAAAGTTCTCACGGGCTAGTTTCCATCAAGCATGTCGGCCACGGCCGCAACAGCATCGTCGGCGTTTATCCGTGCGACACAGGCAAATTTCCCGTCTTCCTTGGGCTGCGAGCAGTTCCCGAGGCATCCCCGGCAGGGCATGTCGTGATAAAGAAATAGAACATTGGGTGGTGACATCTCGGCGTCGTAGGGGACGATTTCTCCGACGTAGGCGGCACTTGCCAAACACAACGCCGGAGCCCCAATGACGGCAGCCAAATGCATGCACGCCGTATCCACGGATATCACCAGCCGCGCGGCCAGAAGCCGAGGTGTCAGGTCTTCGAAAGTCGATGCATCGAAGGTAACGTTGGGCAACGCAAATATATCTTCAAATTCTGGGTTTGTGGCCCTGTCATTGACGGTACCTGCAATGGCGATGTTAAAGCCGCCGGGCAGCGATGTGATGATTCGCCGGTAAAGAGCGGCAGCGCTTTGTTTCTCACGGACCGCCGAGAACGGCTGGATGATGACCAGCGGTGCCGGCTCAACGGCCGCCGCCGGCAGGCGCGCAGGGGGGATGCGAAACGCTGGCAATGGCAATTCCGCTGCGTTCAGCCAGGCGGCGAATTGATGCCAACGACGCACTTTGTCGAGGTGGCGCGGTCCACTGTCATACAGACGGTCGTACATCCTAGAATTAGCCTGAAGCGCGCGGTCATATTTAGGCCAACCGCGGGCCATCATGGCAACAGATTCCGAAGCCGAAGCCGCGGCGATCATGGCTTCGTCGAGGTGCGGATGGCGAAGGTAGTCGGTGTGCACAACCAGCCGAAAATTAAGATCGTATAATTCGTCCATGACAGCGCGCCGGTAGGGGAGATCGCGCAGGCGTCCGAAGTCAATTGCCTTCAGGTGCACCCCGGATGGAAACAGGAATCCCATCATCTTGGAACTTTTCTGCACCAACAAGGTGACCGGTTCCGCGTCGACGGCGAGGCGGCTGAATTGTTCGATCACCAGTGAAAACAAAACCGTGTCACCGAGACCGCCGCTGGACACCACTAGCAAGCCGCGAGGCGGGGCGGTCCGGGGCCGAAACCGCCGCCGGAAGGCCAATATTTTATCGAACACGGTAAATAACTTCACGGTCGTGGGCTCCCGGCTTGAGACCGCCGGCGGCTCAATACGCGGCGTACGATTTCTCTTCTCTTATCATAGATCCGAGCAATGCGTTGATTTCCCCTTTGAGGGCGGCGCGCTTATCATTGACGATGTAGACCGAGCGCGCCAATTCAATAAATTTTTCTCCGAAATCGCGCGCGCGCTCGCAATCGCGAATATCGTCTTCGATGACCCAAAGTTGCTCGTTAATGGCGCCGAGTTGTTTCGTTAAGTCGCTCAATTCGTCTGATTGGGGCAGGGCGTTGTCCCGCGATTCGGTTAAAATTTCCCACTCCGTGCGCACATTGTTGACCTTTTCGGTGTCTTCTATGCGGTCGAGTTTGATCTCCAAAATGGTGATTTTGTCGATTAACTCACCCGGCGATATTTCCACGCTGATAGATTTGGTCACGTCTCTCTCTCCCGCCTCTTTTTAGGGCGTTCGGTTTGGATGGCCACTTTTAGCCGCCCTTCGGCGGGTCGCTCAATTGCTTATTTCTATCAAACAACATGCCAAAGCACGATGGCGCAATCTTAGAAAAATTGCACGACTCAATTCTCAATGGGCGGCTAATCCCCGCGTGGCATTTATTTGACTTCAACGCTCTATGAGATTATCTACCGGCAAACATCATCTGCGTGCCGGAAGTGAGAGCATTTCCCGTACGCCATATATACCAAGGTCTGGGCGATGCCGCCGGACCTTGTTGCCTGTCGGAAGGAGAGCACAATGGCCCGCCGTAAATCAAAGCCGAAGCCGACCTTTATGGTATTTAACGTGACTTACGAAGACGGTTCGCTGAGTTCCAACCGCCGCGTCTCCAGTGAACATCTCGATCAGCGGTTCGGCGAAGACATTCAGGATCTCGCCATGGCGGCACTTGCCAGCCAGGATGCGGAAATTTCCGAACGTTCCGGTGTCCGACGGGCTAAGATCAAGTCCATCGCTCGCATATAGCCGACACTGCCGGGCGGATATTCCGGTCCATTATTTGCCGACGGCACTGACAATTTTCTGATCATAAATTAATGAGGATGGTCGCGCCTGAACTATGCGCGCCGTGATGCGAACGGCCAGCACTTCAATCACGTCCGACGGCTTCAATATCGCGGAAGCTCGTCTGACCAACGCCGAACAGGTCGCGGCCGTTGAAATAGGTGGGCAAAATTTCCCCGTCGGCGCTGACGGCCGCCTGACCTATTTTCTCAACCGCAGTGAGACGAGCGGCGCCAGCCGTTTGCCGGTGCGGGTAATCTATTCAAACGGCCTCAGTGCCGATACTTGGATGCCGGTCGTCGATGGTGTCGGCGGCGCCATCGCCTTGCCGCGTGCGCCCAAGCAGGTCGCGCTGATGATTGGCAATAGCCAATACACAGGCGGCGTGGCGCCGGTGACGAGTGCGCCTGGTGATGCGGCCTTGGTCAGTAACGCACTGGCGACCCGTTTTGGCTTCCAGCCCAGGGTCTTGAAGAACCCATCGAAAGCCGAGATGGCGGCGGCGCTTGACTGCATCAGCCGTGAACTGGGCGCCAATGATCAGTTGGTCGTCTATTATGCTGGGCGCAGTTATGTCGATCAGGCGTCAGGACAAGGTTATTGGCTGCCCCGCGACGCGGGCACGACATCGGCTCGAAACTGGGTCTCCAATGATGTCTTGTACTGTCAATTGAACCAGCTTGGGCTGCGCAACACTTTGGTTCTGTCCGACAGCGCATTTCGCGTATCGACGTCGGCTCGTACCCTTGGGGTTCAGGCGGCCCGCGCTCAAAGAGGCAATCAAGCACGGAATCAGGCGCGCCCACGCAATAGACCCGCCGATGCCGGCCCGGCGGTCAGTGTGGTCACGTCGGGTACCAATGCGCCGTTGCATGCGATCCGCGATGACAGCCATTCGGTCTTCACCTGGCGGCTGACTTCGGTGTTGGCCGGCGTTGAGAACACCACGCCGGCGATAGATCTTTTCCGGGTCATCCGCGAACGCCTGGCCGGTGCCAACCGCCTAGCGCTGCGTCCCGGCGATCAGCCGCGCGCCCAATCCGTTCCACCCGCGCCGATCGTTGCACCCCGGCAACCGGCATCCGGCCAACCAGCGCTCGGTCAACAGGCGTTCAACCAGCAGGCATTCTTTCAACCCCGGTTGACAGTCGGGCAATAGGGTTTTTTTATCCCCGCTCAGGCCGCTTCAATCGGGGACCCCATGAGCAGCTACGATTTCTTCGCCGCCCAACTGCGGTTTGTCGCCGCCCGTACGCCGGCCGACGATCTTGATGTCACCGCGATGATGGCGCATCTGACACATATTGCCGATCTGGCCGAGAAGGCGGACGTTGGCGGGACGATTAGCGTTGCGACGGATGACCTCAAGTTCGCCGGCCGCGCGCTCGCGGGGGTCGCGGGCTTCCTGCAACAACACATTCTGCCCGAAGTCGTGGCGGCGGAGAACGCTCGGGGTGAGCGCCAGGTCCGTTGGGTCATTGATACGACCATGGAACTGATGGCGGCAATGACCGTGGCGGCGGAGCAGGCGGATGAGCGTGATCAGATGACGTTCGACCTGCCGGCCCCGCCGGACATTTGACATGGGGGAATGCTCGGGCGGTGGAATAAAGGTCGATTCCGGGGATGTGACGGCGGCTAAAAATATGCTACAACGCCGATTTGTGAAATATCGATAAAAAATGGAAGTCGAAGATGCCCTATACGCTTGATGAATTCGCCACCGATTGCCGCACCGCCCTGCAAAACAATGCCGGCGAGGCCGCTTATGACGCCGTTTGTGTACACGTCTCCCGCGCACTTAAAGACGAGGCCTTCGTCGCTGAATACGTGCCGGAGGATGCGGATGAGCAGCGCAAAATCATTTATGAAGACCCGGACCTGGGGTTCTGCATTTGCGCGCATGTTTATAACGAGCCGAAACAAGGCAACCCGCACGATCATGGCCCGACCTGGGCGATCTACGGTCAAGCCGCCGGCGAAACCGACATGACGGACTGGGAAATTATCACGCCGGCAGAAGGCGATGAGCCGGCGAAGGTTGTGCAAACCCGGAAATACCGCATGACGCCCGGCGACGCCCACGTCTACCCGGTCGGCGCCATTCATGCGCCCTACCGCGACGGACCGACACGCTTGATCCGTATCGAAGGCCAAAATACGGATAATCTTGAGCGCACGCCCATCGAAGAGGCCTGAGTACTGAATGAATAGCGTTGAATGAATAGCCGGGAGAGGTCAGTACCTCTCCCGCATTCGTTCCATCCGCGAAGAAGCTTCTTACAATTTTTTTATCCGGCGTGACCCGTGTCACTGCCCGGCACGGGTCCGTTTGCTAGGGTGTGCCTACAGACGAAACGATCGATCGTTGTCGTGTCTCCATGAAGAGGAGGGATCACAATGACCACCTTGAAAGCCTTCGGACTAACCGCACTTTTGTCCCTGTTTCTGTTCGCGACCATGTATGCCATGGGACACAACGACCCCATGTGGCTGACCTCGCAGACCGGTACCTTTTAGACCGGCACTTTTGGGGCCGAAGCCATCCGACCCAAGCCCATTCCACGGCCAATCTCATGCCGGGTTCAATAGGGGGGGCTGTCCTCGGGTTCATTTCATGTTACATTCTTCGCGCCGGTAGACGGTGAAAAGCTGCGCCGGTTGACGCCAATGTGCGAGTAAAGTGTTCTGGGGCAGTCATGGCTGTGAACGAGACCAATGCGAATGCGCGGAGCCTTGAGGGGATTTCGCTTTTATCATCGCTGAGCGCTGAGGCGCGCCAGGCCATTGCCGACAAAAGCAGCTGGCGGAAATTTGCCGAGCGCGAGCGCATCGTCGAGCACGGCGCCACCCACACGGACGTATATTTCATGGTCAGCGGTCTGGCCCACGTCCAGAACTATTCCGAGGCCGGCCGGGTGATCGAATACGCAAATATCAACAAAGGCGAAGTGTTCGGCGAATTTGCCGCCATCGACGGCCTGGCGCGCTCGGCCTGGGTGATGTCCATCGAGCCGTCACTGGTCGCGGTGATGTCCGGCCCGGCATTTCTTGATCTGGTGACGTCGAACGAAGCGCTGTCCTTGGCATTGCTGCGTAAATTCACCGGCATTATTCGGCTTAGTGACGAGCGCATCGCCAACGTCAGCCTGCACAGCGCCGAACAACGCGTCTGTCTGGAACTGATCCGCCTGGCGATCATTGATCCCGACAATCCCGACGGGCTGCTCGTTACCCCGGTGCCGAAACAAACCAGCCTCGCCAACGTCATCGGCTCATCGCGCGAAACCGTGGCGCGGGTTATCAGTCAATTGAAACGCGACGGGGTGATTGAACGCACCGACGCAGCCATTCATGTCCCCAGCGCCGAAGTTCTGGAAAACCGCGCACTTCTCGAAGCTTAGAGTAAATTTTTTTGCCCCTCTGGCGCCGGGCGTTCGCTCCGCTCTCTGGGCTCACGGGCCATAAGGCCCGGCGCGCGGTCGCGCTTGCCTCCGAGCAAAGCTCGTCGGTAAATGTGTCCACTAGACGTCGGGTACGTAAGCAAATCCCGAGCGCAGCGACATTGCTGATTGTTCAGCATGGGCCGAAACGCATTCGCGGCTAAAAAAAACCCAGTTTAACGGTCGCCGTCGATCATTCGGCCGACGCCGCCCAAGACCGAGCCCTCGCCCTTGTCCGAGCCCCCAATACTGGGTGCCATGGCCAGAACGCGGTCGGCGAGGCGGGAGAACGGCAGGCTTTGTAGATAGACCGTGCCGGTGCCCTTGAGTGTCGCCAGGAATAGGCCTTCGCCGCCGAAGAACATGGATTTCAGGCCGCCGGCGCGCTCAATGTCGTATTCGATGCCCGACGTGAACGCCGCGATGCAGCCGGTATCGACCCGCAGCGTCTCGCCGTTCAATTGCTTTTCGATAATCGTGCCACCGGCGTGGACAAATGCCATGCCGTCGCCGCTGAGGCGCTGCAAGATAAACCCTTCACCGCCGAAGAACCCGGCGCCCAGGCGTTTGTTGAAGGCGATATCGACCTTGGTGCCCAGCGCCGCGCACAAAAACGCATCCTTCTGGCAGATCAACTCGCCGCCGATGCTCGACATGTCGATCGCCATGATCTTGCCGGGGTAGGGGGCGGCGAAGGCGACGCGTGATTTGCCGTTACCATGATGCGTGAAGTGCGTCATGAAGATGCTCTCGCCGGTGATCGCGCGCTTGCCGACCTCCAACAACTTGCCGAAGACCCCGGCATCCGGGTCCGAACCGTCGCCCATCTTGGCCTCGAAGCTGATGCCGTCCTCCATATAATTCATCGCCCCGGCCTCGGCGATGACGGTCTCGCCGGGGTCCAAAATCACCTCGACGACCTGGATGTCGTCACCGATCAGCTTGTATTCAACTTCGTGGCATTGGCGGGCCATGGTTGGTGTTCCTTGTTGTTGGTTTCTTGATTGATCACGCGCGGTTAAATAAGCAAATCCCGAGTGGGCCGAAGGCCCGCGACGACGCATTTGCGGCAAAAAGTTAGCGAGGCTAACCCTTAGTCTCGCGATCCATGCGCTCCCAATCAAAAGCCATGGGCTGCTTGTCGAGGAATTTCGAAATGGCGTCTTTGTGGTATGCACTGGACAGGAACACGGATTGCGCAGCCCCCTCCATCTCAACCAGCGCGTGGGCGTCCAGGTTGAACGATTGGTTAAGGATGCGCTTGGTCGCGCCGATGGCCGCCGTCGAGCCGAGACACAGGCGTTCAGCCAACGCTCGGGCGGCGCCGGGAAGCGTTTCGGATGAGTGGATCTCCATGGCAATGCCTAGCGCCTTGGCTTCGTCCGCCAAGACCGGCCGGCCGGTGAACATGATCTCCTTGGCTTTTTGCAGCCCGACGATACGCGGCAGGGTGAAGAACGCGCCGACGTCGGGGATCAGGCCGATGCGCGGGAAAACGCAACACAGCCGCGCCGTCTCGGAAACCAATATAAAATCAGCCGCCAACGCCAACGAAAATCCAGCCCCATAAGCCGGGCCATCAATCGCCGCGATCACCGGGATTTCCAAATTCAGCAACACCTGAAACCAATCATGCAGGCGGTAGAACCGCGTCCGATCCTGGGCAGTGTCGCGTTCGCCCTCGCTCAGTAATTTCAAATCGCCGCCGGCGCAAAAGACGCCCTCCGAGCCGGTGATGATCACAGCCCCAAGACCTGAATCAAACTGGATATCGCGGACTACGTGGGCCAGGTCGTCGCGCATCTCCTGGCTGAGCGCGTTCTTCCGCTTCGGCTGGTTCAGGGTGATGGTGGCGATGCGGTCTTTGATCTCAAAGGTGATGGTTTGGTATTCATGTGCGGCGGCCATGGCGCGCGTCTCCTTAAGCTAGGACGTGATCCGAATTTCGGCGGAGTATAGCCGCCACCTCGGGCCCAGCGCACGGCCTTTGGCATCCCTGCTTCATCTATTGAAATACGTTGGCTGGCTGAGCTTCGCCGGCATCGGAGACGACTTTTCAGATGACGGCAATTGCGTTATTTCTGGCCCTAGTTTGATGATGATTGGCGATGTTTGGCAGGTATCGCCCCAATAACCGCGTACAACAACCACCTAAAGGGACATGACGCGTGCTCAAGGATTTTTCTCTCCAAGCCTTCTCGGCGGGCGTGCTTTCGGCCTTCGTCGGCTTCGCCAGTTCGTTCTTCATTATCCTGCAAGGCCTCGACGCCGTCGGTGCCAGCCCCATGGAAGCGACGTCGGGCCTGGTCGCACTGTCGCTGGCCATGGGGCTCGCCGGGATTTATCTGTCGCTCACGACAAAGCTGCCGATCTCCGTCGCCTGGTCAACGCCCGGCGCCGCGCTGCTGGCAACCACCGGCGCCCTTGAAGGCGGGTTTGCCGCCGCCGTCGGCGCGTTTATCGCCACCGGCGCGCTGATCGTCATTGCCGGGCTCTGGAAACCCCTGGGCCGGGCCGTCGCGAAAATTCCGGGCGCGCTCGCCAACGCCATGCTGGCCGGCGTGCTGCTGACGTTTTGCCTGGCCCCCATCAAGGCCGTCGCCGAGCGGCCCGAGCTGGCACTGCCGATCATCGCCGTCTGGGCCTTAGTCTGGAAGCTCAACCGGCTTTATGCGGTCCCCGCCGCGCTCGCCGTCACGGCGGCGATTATTCTCTGGGTCACAGATCTCTCCACCCTCGACGGCCTAACGTGGGCATCAGCGTTCACGCCTGAGCTAATTTTCGTCACCCCCACATTCTCCACCGCCGCTATGATCGGCATCGCCGTGCCGTTGTTCATCGTCACCATGGCCTCGCAAAATATCCCGGGCATCGCCGTGCTGCGCGCCAACGATTACAAACCCGCCCCGGGCCCGCTGTTCGCCCAAACCGGCCTGTTCTCACTCGCCTCCGCCCCCTTCGGCGGCCACGCCGTCAACCTCGCCGCCATCACGGCCGCCATGTGCGCCGGCCCCGACGCGCATGCAAATCCCAAACGGCGCTACTGGTCGGCCGTCACGGCGGGCGCGCTCTATATCGTCTTCGGTCTGGCGGCCGGCGCCATCACCACCTTCTTCGCCGCTGCGCCGAGTATCTTGATCACCGCCGTCGCCGGCTTGGCACTGCTGGGCGCCTTCGCCGCCGCCCTCAGCGCCGCCGTCCAAAACGAAGACGACCGCATCGCTGCCGTCATTACGTTCTTGGTCACCGCGTCGGGGGTGTCGTTTCTCGGCATCGGCAGTGCGTTTTGGGGGTTGTTGGCAGGGCTGGGGATGTATGGGCTTTCGCGGTGGCGGGCGTGATGGGCGGGAGTTAATGCGGACGTACGGCTAAATTGGTTTCCAGCTGCCCATCAGCACCATGCAGGTGTTCGTCCTGTTTTGGAGAAAGTTCCGATGACTGATTTTGCCTTGAAGAAATCCGCCGAAATTTCTGAATGCGGACAGTATCGATATCGGCTTTCGCGTCGGTGGGGACCGGGCTTGCCGACACTGTTCATTATGCTCAACCCGTCCACGGCAGACGCTGAGATCGATGACCCAACCATTCGCCGCTGCATGGGTTTTGCGAAGTCCTGGGGCCGTGACGGTATCGAGGTGGTGAACCTGTTCGCCTTCCGAGCCACGTCACCGAAGGACATGCAAACCGCCGCCGATCCGGTAGGCCCGGAAAATGAGGTCCATGTTGAGGAAGCGGTTGCCGAGTGCTTCGAGGTTATATGCGCCTGGGGCGCTCACGGCTCATTTAAGGCGCAAGACATGGTGATGCAACGTTGGCTGCGCGAGGCCGGCGTGTTCCAGCCGTACAGCCTTGGAGAGACCGTGGACGGCCAGCCCCGCCACCCGCTCTATCTCAAGGCGAACTTACAGCCGCGCTCTTATCCATCCGTTTGTGGGGGCTCTGATGATCGGTGAAATTCAAGACCGTGACCGGCAGCCGATGCGGGTCATCATGACCGAGGCCGGGGACTGTATTCATTCAAAGTTTGGTGACGGCGGTCCAGCAAGCGGCAACGATAAGACTGTACGGAAGAGCTGCGTCGAGAAGCCAGAAATAGGTGCGCTGCCAGCGATAGTTCCCGAGTTCAGCGCTCGCATCTTTCTTCTTACCTTTCATCTTATCGATATTCATCTGATGGGCCGTAACGGCTTCATTATCCTTGTGCCCATGCGCCTTGGCGAGCGCGTGTTCTTGGGTCTCAATGTGCATAATTTGTTTATTCAGTTTGGACTTCAGATGCTGCCGGATTTCACCGTGTTGCTAATTCCATTCGATAAGATCGGGAATGGCGAGGCCGAAAAACCGGACGCTATAATAGACCAACAAAGCGAGCAAGCCGCCCCATATCCATGGTGTCGGGCTCACTCCCTCGTTGAAGGGGACGAAAAACAGGCGAAATTCCTCCAGATTCACCGGCACATATCCGAACACGAGAATAGGTGCGGCGGACACCATCGCGTTCCTTCCGTATTTCTGGGTGCGTTCGCTAAAGCTCTGAAATTCGCTGATTCCGTCAGTGTCCGTCATCAGCGTATTACACGCCCCCATAGGTATCCCGGTCAAGGGGGTGGCGGACGGAATGGGCCGCTAGATACCTCCGTATCGAAACCTGATTAGATCAAAAAATGACGTGTCTTGAAAATGCTAACCTATTGCGTCTGCAGAGTCCGAAACCCGCGAACTATTGTTCGTCCGGGCGTCATGCCTCTAACGCACAACATAGGAAACGAACATAGACGGCCAGACACTAGCCAATAAGATCGACGAAATCACCCAGGCGCTACGCCTGATCTTTATTGCACTTTGCATCATCACTGTCGCGACGCAGTTCTAAGTCGAGGGAATGTATTTATGAGCCGACAACAAGAAATCTTTGTTTGGTGCGTTGACACATTTGGCGATGGTTCCGCCCTGCCGGATGAGCGGGCCATGCGCTTCATTGAAGAGGCGCTGGAACTTGCTCAGGCGTGTGGGCTCAGCCAGGAGGCTGTGGCGCGTATCACCGACCGCGTGTATGAGCGTGAGCCCGGACAAGTGTTCAAAGAGTTCGGCCAAGCTGGCCTGACCTTGGAAGCGCTCGCGCAATGCCAAGACGTCGAATTGCATGATGCATGCGATGTGGAATTCGCCCGGATCATCAAGATACCGAAAGAGGAATTCGCAGAGCGTCACGCGGCCAAGGTGGCCCTTGGGATCGCGAACTAATTGCAGGGATTTCTAATCAAATATGAATGTCAGTAACGAGTCTTTTTAAAACATGCTCAATGATTTCCGCGCTGTGATTTCGCCGGCAGTGTGGGAAGGGGGATGGAGGCGGCGTTTAGGGGCGTTGTTTCTGGGCGTGAAACCATTGGTTCCGCCCACTTTTTTGGTGGTGTGGGGCGTGATATGGGATGTTTCGGGAGACAAGGTTGGCCCAGGGTTAGCCAAGAGTTG
>JABJBP010000141.1 GCA_018665815.1 Rhodospirillaceae bacterium | reverse complement strand
CCCATGCACCGGATGGCAACAGGTTGATATCGGTAACACGGGTGTGGCGCTGGATCGACGCGCCCATGGTGCGCGCACCGGTGGCGAGCGCGTTGCAACATCCAGCCGGATCGACATGACCGTCCATGGTCGTGTGCGCGCCACAGACGACACCATCGGTCTCAATATATGGAAACAGGCGCTTGATTTCCGCGGCGTCGATGATTTCCATATCGAAGCCGATAATTGGTGCGAAGCCGGCGACGTGGCGGAACCAGTCAGCTTCAGCCTCGTTGAACGCGAGGCGGATGCCACCCTAGCCATGCCAGCTGACGTACTGTCCCGTCATTTCCTCCAATTGTGGATAGAGCGTATTCCCGTAGTGGTGAATTTGGGCCATCGCATAGTTGCCAACGAAGCTTGGACAAAGACCAGCGGCATGCCAGGTGGAGCCCGAGGTCAGCTCAGCCTTTTCGATCAGGACGCAATCCGTCCAGCCTTCTTCGGCGAGATGATAAAAAAGCCCGCAGCCCATCATGCCGCCGCCGACGATTACAACGCGTGCTTGAGGAATCATGATTGTTCTGCCTTGCGAATAAAATTCGCGGCATCAGTTTGAATGCTGGCGCGCTTAGTTGCCGCCGCCATAGTTCGGGGCTTCGCGGGTGATGGTGACGTCGTGGACGTGGCTTTCACGCAGTCCGGCGCCGGTGATGCGGCGGAATTCCGAGTTGTTGCGCAGATCACCGATGGTCGCCGATCCGGTGTAGCCCATGGACGCCTTCAGCCCACCGACCAGTTGATGGATGATCGTGCCGATGGGGCCTTTGTAAGGTACCCGGCCTTCGATGCCTTCCGGAACCAGTTTTAGATTATCGCTGACTTCCTGCTGGAAATAGCGGTCGGCGGAACCGCGCGCCATGGCGCCGATGGAGCCCATGCCACGGTAAGATTTGTAGGACCGGCCCTGATAGAGGAACACTTCGCCGGGGCTCTCATCCGTGCCGGCGAACAGCGAGCCGATCATCACGCATTCGGCGCCCGCCGCGATGGCCTTCGCAATATCGCCGGAATACTTGATGCCGCCGTCGGCAATGCACGGCACATCCGCCTTATTACAAACCTCGGCGACTTCCATGATGGCGGACAATTGCGGCATGCCGACACCGGCAACCATGCGGGTCGTGCATATGGTGCCGGGGCCGATACCGACTTTGACACAATCGGCGCCGGCATCGACCATCGCCCGGGCAGCCTCGCCGGTAGCAATATTACCACCGATGACCTGGGCGTAATTCGACAACTTTTTGATATCTTCGACGGCCTGCAGGACGCCTGCGGAATGGCCGTGCGCCGTATCGACGACGATCACGTCAACGCCGGCATCCAACAGCATCTCGGCGCGTACCAGCCCGGCTTCGCCGACGCCGGTCGCCGCGGCGACGCGAAGTTGGCCGTTTTCATCTTTCGTCGCGTTCGGGTGATTTTGTGATTTTTCGATATCCTTGACGGTGATCAGGCCGACACATGTGAAATTATCATCAACAACCAACAGCCGCTCGATCCGGTTGCGGTGGAGAAGACGCTTGGCCTCCTCCAATCCGGTGCCTTCCTTGACCGTGATCAGCGGTTTGTCGGCGGTATGAGCCGTCATCAACTCGCTGACCGGTTGAGCCGGATTCTCGGCGAAGCGAATATCGCGGTTGGTCAAAATCCCGACCAGTTTGCCGGACCCGTCTTCAACCACGGGAATACCTGAAAAACCGTTGCGCGCCTTCAAATCAACGGCGTCGGCGAGCGTGGCATTCGGGCCGATGGTCAGCGGGTTGATGACCATGCCGCTTTCGAACGTTTTGACCTTGCGGACCTCGGCGGCCTGCTCGTCGGGCTCGAAATTTTTGTGAATGACGCCAATGCCGCCGGTCTGCGCCATGGCAATGGCCAGATTGGCTTCGGTGACCGTATCCATGGCCGCCGAGAGCAGAGGAATGCCTAATTCAATGGTGCGGGTGACGCGGGTCCGAGTGTTGGCACTGGCCGGCAGCACATCGGATTTCGCCGGCACCAGCAGCACATCGTCGAACGTCAAAGCTTCGCGGATTTCGATCATGCCAACCTCGCCGATTAGGTGTGTCGAGTTGACGCGTCAATATACATACAAAGCCCCGGTTGCCAAGCGGCAACGGCGGTTCAGCCGGGATTTCATGGACTTTAATATGTGCCGATTTAACTTCGCCGCCGGAATCCCTGGGCGATGACGTAGGATTCTGCCGAACTGTCACGGCTGGCCGGAGGTTTGGCATGGCGCACCGTGCGGAAATCACGCTTCAGGCCGATCAGCAATTGGTTTTCAGTGCCGCCCTTTAACACCTTGCCGATAAAGGCGCCGCTCGGCGCCAGCACTTCGGCGGCGAAATCAACGGCGGCCTCCAACAGGCCCATGATCCGCAGGTGGTCGGTTGCCGTGTGCCCGGTGGTTTGGGCTGCCATGTCAGACAGCACGATATCAGCCGGGCCATCCAGTGCCGTTAGCAGCCGCGCCACGGCGGCCTCATCAAGGAAATCACCCTGCAACAGATCGGCGCCGGCGACGGTTTCCATTTCCTGCAAATCAATGCCGACGACACGGCCCACCTTGCCGCCTCGATCACCCAGCGCATTCACCCGCTCGACGGCAACTTGCGACCAGCCGCCTGGCGCCGCCCCCAGATCAACGATGCGCAGGCCGGGTTTCAGAAAATTGAACCGGTCGTCGAGTTCGGCCAACTTGAACGCGGCGCGTGATCGGTAACCCAGGCGGCCCGCTTCGGTGACATAAGGATCATTGAGTTGGCGTTTCAGCCAACGGGTTGATGAAGTTTTGCGGCCGCGCGCGGTTTTTACACGGGTCGCCAATTGGCGACCGCTGACGCGGGCGCCGCGGCCCTTGCCTTTGCCCGACCCTTTGCCCGACGTCCCGCCGGCGCCCTCTCGGGGGCGACGTTGGCCGGGCGGTGGTTTGGGTTTATCAGCGCACATAGCCCGCCATCTACCAGATTTGTTCCACTCCCGCTAGCGTCGGATCAACGCTGCGCATTAAAGGAATGAATAATTATGAGGCGTGTGCCAGAGATTTCCGGTCATTCGTACTACTTCGGCCGGCGATCATCTCCATGATCAAGCCGTCGCGGATGCCGCGGTCGGCAACCCGAATGGCGTCCACTGGCCAGCGTCGGGTGATCGCGGCCAGCACCGCGCACCCCATCAGCATCAGATCGGCGCGCCCCGCCCCGATGCAGGGCATCGCCTCGCGGGTCTGGCAATCCAATTCCGAGAAACGTGCCGATTGCGCACGCACATGCGCCATATCAATGCTCAGGCCGTCGACCCGGCTGCGGTCATAGCGCGTCAGGCCTAGATGCAATGCACCCAGCGTCGTCATCGTCCCCGATGTGCCGATCATTTGGACCTGATTGTCTGCGACCGCGGAGCAAATGCCGTTGGATGTGGAAAACGGCGCGAGATCGGCATCCAGGCGCTCAATGATCTCTTCAAACTGATTGGCGCAGAGTAAATCGCCACCATAGGATTCGGCTAAGGTCACGACGCCCAACGGGATCGACAGGACATTCAACGATCTTGGCGTTTGATTGGCGGCCGTTTCAACCCAGGTAATTTCGGTGCTGCCGCCACCGATGTCGAACAAAAGGCCGTGGGGATGGCCAGTGTCCAACAGCGGTGCGCACCCGCTTAGGGTCAATTGCGCCTCGTCATCGGCGGAGATTGTCGTTAGTTCCAGACCGGTTTCGGCCAGGACGCGTTTGACAAACGCGTCGCCGTTGTCGGCGTGGCGGCATGCGGCAGTTGCGACGGCGCGGACATGGCGCACATTACGGCTTTTGATCTTTTCCGCGCAAATTTTCAGGGCTTCAATAGTACGAGCCATGGCTGTTTCTTGCAGCGCGCCGGTCTCCGCCAATGCTTCGCCCAACCGGACGATCCGAGAAAACCCGTCAACGACGAAAAAGCCGCCATCGCATGGGCGCCCGATCAGCATGCGGCAGGAATTGGTACCAAGGTCGATGGCCGCATACTCGGGAACATCAGCGGGCCGGCGCCGATGTTTCCGGCGTTGGCCTTGCGGCTTTTGGCGGCGCTGATGATCGCTCCCCACTTTATCCCCGTTTTCTGACTGACGTCGGCTCTGACAAACCTATCACCGCCCAAATTTGGTGGCAAATGCGGGGCTCGGCGACGGGCTTGAAATTTCGGTGTGTTCCGGTGCCGCGTGCCGGGCTATTGCGTTTTCCACCGGTCCGGCTATGTATGGGGAATTCGGGCACCACATCGGCCGCGACGCCCGAAAGGGCCCGGATGGGGTATGGTGTAATTGGCAACACGCTAGATTCTGATTCTAGTATTCCAGGTTCGAGTCCTGGTACCCCAGCCAATCTTTTCCAAGCGAACCACCGATTATCGTTGTCATGGCTCAAAGCCCGCGGACCCGGGGCATTTGGGGTATGGTGGTTTGGGTAGAGACTGTATCCAAGATTGGATTTGACGGCATTCCGCCAGAAGTCTCTGGAGGCAGCATCCAGAGGTCACACTTTTCGAAGAATGAGCAGAACTTAGGCCGAGGTTGCCAAGATTTGCTGCTGTTTTTTCCAGCACGCGGGTAGGGGAGACAGAGCCTTGAGGGCTTTTGTCGTCAGTTCCGGCGGTTGTTTTCCTGCAAGAATATCTTCGACAATTCTTGGCGCCAAGAACGCCAGTGGAAGGATCCGCGATAGGGTGTTTCGGTGCAGTCCAATCTGCTCAGACAGGTCATCAAGATTGGCAGCTTTAGCTTCTGCCAACATATCGAAGGCAATGCGGGCTTGTGCGATGAGTTTGCATAGGTCCGGGTCGGCCGCATTTTTCGTCTCGACCGTGTCAATGATCAGATTATCCTCGCCCAAGAATAGTGTGCGTTCCTGGGACGCTTACAGGAAAACCCTGATCTGAGAATTCAATTCCCTGATCGTCGAACTGAATTCCCTGTTCGAGAAATAATTTTCCCTGTTAATTGTTTAGGGAATTTTCACATAGAACCGCAGAATATTGCCGTTTTTCGAGCTTTAATAGGACGATGTGATGAAGAAATCGCGAAATTTCCCTGTTTTTTCCCTGTTAAACAGGGAAATCATCGGAGACGGTTTCGCGTGAGACTGCGTCCCCAGCCATCTCCACGATGTAATTCAGACGTGGCAATCAGCGATAAAGCGCTTCCACGCGATTCCCATACACTTCTTTAATCTTATGCCGCCGGGTTTTCATGGTCGGCGTCATTTGTTCGTTGTCGATGGAGAACGGCTCGTCGGCCAAGACGATGCGGCGGACTTTTTCGATGGGCGACAGGTTTTGGTTGATGCGTTCCATGACTGGGCCCAGTGCCTTGATCAGTGCCTTGGCCAATTCCGGATTGCCGGCCAGTTCGTTGAGGCCGCCGGATTTTCCATTGCCCGCGGCCCATTCTTTGAGCCAGGCGTCATCGGGGACGACGAGTGCGACCAGGTGCGGGCGTTTGTCACCGAAGACGACGGCTTGCGCGATTTCAGGTTCAATACAGATGATGCCTTCGACGCGTTGCGGGGCGATGTTGTCGCCGCCGGAATTGACGATGATGTCTTTCTTGCGATCGGTGATCACCAGATGGCCGTCGTCATCGAAATGGCCGATGTCGCCGGTATGCACCCAGCCGTCGATCAGGGTTGCATTCGTGGCGTCGTCGTTTCGCCAATAGCCGGTCATCACCAAATCGCCGCTGGCCAGAATTTCACCGTCATCGGCGATCTTCACATGCGTATTGGCGACCGCCGGGCCGACGGTATGAAGTTTCAAACTGGACGCCCGGTTGACGCTGATCAGCGGCGCGGTCTCGGTTTGGCCGTAGCCTTGTAGAATACGCAAGCCCAGCGCCGTGAAGAACATGCCGAGTTCCGGGTTCAGCGGCGCGCCGCCCGAAACCAGTGCCTTCAGCCGCCCGCCGAACCGTCCACGTACTTTGTCGCGGACCAGCTTGTCCAGAACCCGATCTTTGAGGCGGTCAATGAGCCCCAGTGAGCTTGTGTCTTCGAACTTGCGCCGGCCCAATTCCAGTGCCGCGTTAAACATTTTTTCCTTGGTGCCGCCGGCTTTTTTGACGCCTAAAGAAATCCGTTGATGCAGGGATTCGTATAGGCGTGGCACGGCTGTCATGATTGTTGGGCGGGCTTCCAGCATATTGGCGGCCAGGGTTTCAATGCCTTGGGCGTAATAAATTTCGGCGCCGATGCAAATCGGGAAGAACTGCCCGGCCATGTGCTCATAAGAATGTGACAACGGCAGGAAGGACAGGAACACCTCATCGCCTAAGTTCATTTCCTTCAATGCATCGACGGCACCCATACAATTGTGAAAAAGTGCGCGGTGCGACAGCATGACACCCTTCGGCGCGCCGCCGGTGCCCGATGTGTAGATGATGCACGCAGTGTCATTCATCGGCCATTGGCGTGACAATTCGACAATGTTCGTGTGCGCGGCCCGGCCCATCTCGAGAATTTTATCAAGCGCCAGAACATCAACATTTTCCGGCGCCGAGCCGTCGGGCGGGTCCATGGCAATGACGAAGCTAAGTTCGGCTGCCTTAGCCGCGGCCGGGATCAGGCGTTCAGCTAGGCGCTTCGTCGATACGATGGCCCCTTTGGCACCACTGTCTTCCAGAATATGCAGATGATCGGCTTCGGTATTGGTCGTGTAAGCCGGGACCGTGATCGCGCCGATGCTCATGATTGCGATATCGGCGACCAGCCAGGCGGGCCGGTTTTCCGACACCAGAACAACCCGGTCACCGGGCTCGACGCCCAATTGCTGGAGGCCGCGTGCCAGGCCCGTGACCCGGGCCGCTACGTCGCCCCACGACAGCGCTCTGTAGGTGCCGTCGCGCTTCGCCCATAGCATTGGTTTGTCGCCGTATTTGTCGACTTGATCGTAGAACATGGCCGCTAGATTGGCCCATGCATAGCCGCCGCCGGTATCTGTCATCTCGCAATTGCCTCCCGTCAAATTGCGCGTTCCACATGATTGCCGTTGCGGCGCCGCATTTCCACCCTTATATGCCCTGGATAAAGGGAGTTCATGCATGTCATCCGAAAACACCGCGAAATTGCCGGAATGGGACCTCGCCGATCTTTATGATGGCCCCGAGGCGCCCGGCCTGGAATTTGATTTAAACGCCGCTGAAAAAGCCGCAGGCGTTCTCAAGGATACCTATCAAGGCAAGCTCGCGTCCCTCGACGGCGCCGGGCTTGGGGTTGCCATCGCCGCCTATGAAGCGATGAGCGAGATCGTCCAGCGGGTGATGAGCTATGGCCAATTGCTACACACCATCAACACCACTGACGCCGAAATCGGCCAGTTTTTTCAAACCCTGCAAGAACGCGTCAATGCGATCACCACGGATGTCTTGTTCTTTACGTTGGAATTGAACGATCTGGATGAGGCGACGTTGACGGCCCAGATGGCTGACCCGGCCGCCGCCCGATATGCACCGTGGATCAATGACACCCGCGCTTTCAAACCCCACCAGTTGGACGAAAATCTTGAAAAACTATTGCATGAAAAAGAGGTCGCAGGGCGCGGCGCCTGGGTGCGCCTGTTCGACGAAACCTTGGCGCATCTTCGGTTCGATATTGACGGCACGGAGACCACGCTAACCGATACCCTCAATCAGTTAACTGATTCAGACGGCGCTAAACGGCGTGTGGCAGGCAAGGCCTTGGCGAACGGCCTGAAAGATACCCAGCGCCTGTTCACGACCATCACCAATACGCTTGCCAAGGACAAAGAGATTGAGGACCGCTGGCGCCAGTTTGAGACACCAGCGCAATCGCGGCACATGGCCAACAAGGTCGAGACCGAGGTCGTCGATGCCCTGGCTGGCGCGGTCTCTGACAGCTACGCCGATCTGGCACATCGCTATTATGGCCTCAAGGCCAAATGGATGGGCGTCAAAAAGATGGATTGGTGGGACCGCAATGCGCCCTTGCCCGATGACGCCGAGCGCCGGTTCAGCTGGGATGAAGCGCGCGAAACCGTGCTGGGTGCGTATCGCAATTTCGACCCGTCCATGGCCGGCACGGCGGAGGATTTCTTCACCAAGCCCTGGATCGATGCGCCGGCCCGCGAAGGCAAGGCGTCGGGAGCCTTCGCGCACCCCACCGTGCCCTCGGCGCATCCCTATATTCTGTTGAACTTCCACGGCAAATCGCGTGACGTGATGACGTTAGCGCACGAACTGGGCCACGGCGTGCACCAAGTGCTGGCCGGGCCTCAAGGATTATTGCTGGGCAATACGCCGCTGACCTTGGCCGAGACCGCCTCGGTGTTCGGCGAAATGCTGACCTTCCGGGCCATGCTGGACGCCGAGGACGATCCGGCACGAAAGCGTGTTCTGTTGGCCGGCAAGGTCGAAGACATGCTGAATACGGTGGTCCGCCAAATCGCCTTCCATGAGTTTGAAACGGTTGTCCACGCGGAACGCCAGAATGGCGAGCTGTCGGCGGAGCGCATCGGCGACATCTGGATGGAGACCCAAACCCGCAGCCTCGGGCCGGTATTCAATTTTGACGACGACTACCGCATGCTCTGGGCATACGTGCTGCACTTCATCCACGTGCCGTTCTATGTTTACGCTTATGCTTTCGGTGATTGTCTGGTGAACGCGCTTTATGCGGTTTTCCAGGACGGTCACCCGGGTTTCCAGGCGAAGTATCTCGATATGCTTTCCCAAGGCGGCGCTATGCATCACAAGGAATTGCTGGCGCCCTTCGGCCTTGATGCGTCGGATCCGGGGTTCTGGAAAAAGGGTCTGGGCGTGGTTTCCGGATTCATTGATGAATTAGAGGAGGCACTTTGACGCCCGCCGACGACGGCCCCTCAAAGGAAAAGGACTTTGACGACACCGACGGTATCGGCGGGCGGGTCAAGCGCTACGCCCGCGTTGGCCGCGCCGCCGGCGGGCTGGCGGCGAAGGTCGCCGGCAAGCGATTGTTTGGTCTGAGTATCGACAAGACCCAGCATGCAGGTGAGTTGCAGACGGCGTTGGGCGGCTTGAAGGGGCCGCTGATGAAGGTCGCGCAGATTATGTCGACGGTGCCCGACATGCTGCCCGAGGAATACATGGCCGAACTTGGTCAATTACAAACCAACGCACCGGCCATGGGCTGGCCTTTCGTACGGCGGCGGATGAAAACCGAGTTGGGGGATGATTGGCGCGGCCAATTCGAGACCTTTACGCAGTCCGCCGATGCCGCCGCCTCATTAGGCCAAGTGCACCGCGCCGGCCTGGCGGATGGGCGCGAGTTGGCCTGCAAGCTTCAATACCCCGACATGTCATCGGCGGTGGAAGCCGACCTCAAGCAATTGAAGTTGGTGTTTGGAATTTATCACCGATACGACAAGGCCATCGATCCGGTGAACATCCACGCCGAGCTTTCCGAGCGCTTGCGCGAGGAATTGGACTACAACCGCGAGGCCCGGAACATGGCGCTTTATGGCCATATTCTGAAGGCCGAGAAGGGCGTGCATGTCCCCGAGACGGTCAGTGAGTTATCGACCGACCGCCTGTTGAGCATGACCTGGTTGGATGGCCGGCCCTTGATGGAAAAGGTCGATGGTGATTTGGAAACCCGCAACGCCGTGGCGTTGAACATGTTCCGCGCCTGGTATGTGCCGCTTTATCGTTTCGGCGTCATTCACGGCGACCCGCATCTCGGCAACTATACGGTTCGCGACGACAACACCATCAATCTTCTGGATTTCGGCTGCATCCGGGTGTTCCGTCCGGCCTTCGTGCGCGCCGTCATTGATCTCTACCATGCGATCCGTGATGACGATGAAGACCTCGCCGTCTCTGCCTATGAAACCTGGGGGTTCACGGATATAGAGCGGACGACCATCGATATTCTCAATCATTGGGCCCGGTTTCTATACAAGCCGCTACTGGAAGACAGGGTGATGCCGATCCAGGAAACCGGCGGCGTCGCCTATGGCGCCGGTGTGGCTGCCAAGGTGCACCGGGAACTGCGCGAGGTCGGCGGTGTGACACCGCCCCGGGAATTCGTCCTCATGGACCGCGCCGCCATCGGGCTCGGTAGCGTGTTCACGCACCTCAAGGCCGAGATCAACTGGCACCGGACCTTCCATGACCTGATTGACGGGTTTGAAGAAAAGACACTGAAGAAGCGCCAGACAGCGGCGCTCAAGAATTTCGATATTCCGTTGCCGAGTTAAACCCGCCCCTCGGACTGGGGTTCTGCGACTGACGGTAGTAGGACCCAAAATGTAGATCCTTCACCTTCCGCACTTTCGAAACCGATTTCACCTTGCATTTTTTCGACCATCTTGCGGGTCAGGGTTAGGCCAACGCCCGACCCTTCGATATTTCCCGCTTCGCGGCCCAGCCTGTTGAAAGGTTTGAAGATATTTTCAAACATTTCGCTTGGGATGCCATGCCCCGTATCGGCGACCGATATGCGGACAAACTTTCCGCTCCGGTCAGGTCTGACCACGACTTTACCTTCCCGGCGGTTGTATTTCACTGCATTGGAAAGAAGATTGAGGACGACCTGCTTGAATTGCAATGTATCGGCCAACAGCCGTCCGGCGGCGTGGATGTCCGAATCTATTTCGATCGCAATCTGGCGGGCTTCTGCTAGGGGGGGGGCAATAAATCGGCACCTTCTTCTATGGCGAGCAATGGCTCGAGTGCAACGATCATAGTATCGTCGTTCTCGGACTCCAATTTGTTCAAATTTAACACCTGATCGATGAGCGCCATCAGGTGCTGGCCGCTGGAATGGATCGTCTTCAGGCTTCGTTCGATGCGCGCGTTGTCGGCAACCATTGGATCTCTTTGAATCAGCTGGGTAAACGCCAATATGGCATTCATCGGCGTGCGCAGCTCATGGCTCATGCTCGTGAGGAATTGGGTTTTGGCTTGATTCGCGGCCTCGGCTGCCTCCCGGGCCATCACCAAATCACGGGTGCGCTCTTCAATTCGCCGCTCCAACTGGTTTTGAATTTCCTGTAAATCCGCCTCATGGTTCGACAATCTGCCCTGCATTTCGTTGTAGTTTGAAATGAGGGTGCCGATTTCATCGTTTGCCGACCAATCGACGACTTCGCGGGCGCCACCACGTGTGTCTTTGATGGCAGCGAGCAATTTGGATAGTGGCTGCACGACTATCCTTTGATGCGCGAATACGGCGGCGAAAATGCCCGAAATCAATAGCGCCAGCGCCAGAATGCCGTCGTAGAGGAGGCGCGTGCGTGTTTCGTTGACGATGCGGCTGATGGTCATGACCATCAGCAATTCGCCAACTTTTCGAAAACCTTGATCATCCGCAAAGTTAATTGAAATTCGCTTGTTCAAATCCTTCGTGGGTGAGGTCAATGTGCCGAATGAGTCCAGGACATCGCCGTTTTCATCAAATACGGAAATGCCAATCAAATCCCGATCACTGATGACCGTTGCCAGCAGCAAGCCGAGACGTTCCTTGTCTTTCGCTGCGACAGGCTCCGCCAATATAATTGATTGGCTCGCCGCCAATCTGTTGATGTGACGTGTGAGGTCATCGTGGGCGTCATGGTAGCGGACCCATTCGTACGCGCCGACGAAGGTAATAAACGCGATCAAAAAGGTCGGTACGACGGTGGCGAGGAATTTGCCGCTGAGTGACGAAATTTTCATTTCACGGTTTTATTTCGTTAGGCTTGCAAGAGCCTGTCGGAATATCCGTTACTTACCCAGTGTGACGACCGAAATTGGTTTGATGTTCGGCCACAGGCGGTCTGCAATTTCGATATTCTTTTTGCGATCCCGATCCCACACTTTTTGGGTGCCCAAATCCAGCTGCAGAAACAATCTGCCGTCAGTGATCTTCCAAGCTTGCGGGTCGATGTTGAATTTTTTGCCAACCCTAACACCATATGAACATCATCCGCCAAACGCCGGGGCGAATTTATTCGGGGCAGTCGTGAATTCATCGCGATTTGCGGCCGTCGAAAAATGGTATGTCGCGCCGTCATGCATGGCCGAGTGGGATGTTTCCCCTTTCACGGGCTTTCCGGATTTGAAATATGCAACGGGATCGTAGCCTTGAATGGCAATGCCGTCGTTGCCGATATTCATTTCATCCGCAGCTGTGGCCACCGAGGAGATAAATCCAATTGAAATTGTCAATATCACCAATTGCAGGAATCTGCACTGACGCATCTTCATCACTCCTAAACGTATTGTTTAATCCAGTTCATCTCCTGCCCATGAACGCCCGCAGATTAGACTCCCCGGCGATGTCGCGCCAGGAATATTGGAATACAATAAATTTCAGATTGCGTCGAAATATGGCGGGCCGGTGGTAGATACTATTCGACGGGATCGAATTTCTGCTGCACTGGGTCGAATATTTGCAGCGTGCAGGACCGGATATCAATGTACCAACCGTGCAGGCGCAGCCGGCCGTCGGCGACGCGCTCTTGGATATCAGGGAAAGTCATCAGGTTTTCCAGCGACACCATCACCGCACTTTTTTCGCAGACCCGGGCTTTTTCCTCGTCCGTTGCATCAGGCATGGTGCCCTGAACGCGCAGGAACGCGGATTTTACCAAGCTCATCCATGGCGCGACAAAATGCGTGCCATCAGTTTCCACGCCGTCGGCGGGCTTGGCAAACATCGACATGATGCCACCGCAGTGTGCGTGGCCGAGGACAATCAGGTGTTTGACCTCAAGATGCTGGACGCTGAATTCAAGTGCTGCGCTGGTGCCGTGAAATTTGCCGTCGCGCTCGTAAGGTGGCACCAAATTGGCGACGTTTCGGACGATGAACAGATCACCGGGGTCGGCCTGCAGGAGCTTCGCCGGATCAACCCGAGAATCCGCGCAGGCAATCAACGCGACCTCGGGCCGTTGGCCTTCATCAACCAACGTCTCATAGGTCGCGCGCTCTTTTTCAAAGCGTCCGTCGCGGAAATTCTTGAAACCTTCTGTGAGCTTATCGATGGATTTCATCGTTCAAACTGCCTCTGAGCCCGACCAAACTGGGCTGATGCTAACCGAACTGACGGCCAGGGAAAACCATAAGAAAATCATGGCTTCACTCGCATTGGTGATGCCTGGTATCCATGTGCGCGCGCAAATCACAGATGTCGGATTCATGGGGCCAGTATTCATTGATCATGTGATACCATGATGACCATTATTGGTAGCTCATATCCAGACACGAGGTCCCGATGCACCGGTTTGCTTTGTTTTTGTCCTGGCATTTGCTGTGCTCTTCTCGGCGCCCGGAACAGGTAGGGCCAACGCCGAACATTGCACTTAACATTCAGCGTCGCCGCAGAAAATACAATTGGAACCGTGAATCCCAGCGACGCGCTCACAGGGTCCATCGACTTCACTGTCCGCTCGGCCTGGCAGCAAGACGCGGAGACGGTCTCATACAAGACATCGGGCACGTTGCGATTAGCTGCCGCCGGCCGAGGGGAGGTAACTGGTGCGATCAAGGTCGTGCATGTTGTGCGCACACCCTATACCGCCGACTACATTTCCATTGATGCCGTCGATGTGAAGGGCGATCTCGGCGGGCAAGAGCGCTACGCCGACCCTATGCTGGTGACGCTTTATGCCGCACCCGTCACCTTGACGACGTCGGCCCTGCCGAAAACCAATGCGGATTGGAACGTGCTGTCCAAGCGCCGTTTTTTCCAGGTCCATACGCCGACGACAATGGCGACCTTTTACGGGCCGATCACGCGAATATCGGGGAATTGCCGATAAAATTCACGCAGACACGCCATCCGAAACCCTCTTTCCCACCAGAGGCTTTCGCCCTATAAGTCCGAATCATGTAATCTCTGTATTTTAAGTGTCTGGACCGCCTTCGCATGTTTGATATTAAATGGATTAGGGACAACCCCGAAGCCTTCGATGAAGGCTTGGCACGCCGAAGCTTGGCGCAGCTGTCGGCTGATTTGATTGGTTTGGATGCGTCCAGACGCATGGCGCAGACCAAGGCTCAGGAAATTCAGACGTCCCGCAATGCGCTGTCGAAGGAGATTGGCGCGGCCAAGGCGCGGGGCGAAGACGCGGCCGATATCATCGCCCAGGTTTCCGAGAGCAAGCAGGCGGAGGCCGACGCCGAGCACGCCGCCGCGACCGCGTTGGAACAATTGGAAGCCGCCTTGGCCGGCATTCCGAATTTGCCCTTTGACGACGTGCCGGTCGGTGACAGTGAAGATGACAACATTGAGGTCAGAAAATGGGGCGAGCCCCGGTCTTTTGATTTCGAGATCAAGGATCACGTTGATCTGGGCGAGGGCCTGGGTTTGATGGATTTTGAACGCGCCGCGAAGTTAACCGGTTCGCGCTTTGTCGTGTTGTCGGGCGCGCTGGCCAGGATGGAACGCGCGCTGGCGAACTTTATGCTGAATTTGCATACCCGCGAAAACGGCTACACCGAGGTCAACCCACCGGCGTTGGTCAACGACGCAACCATGTTCGGCACCGGCCAGTTGCCGAAGTTCGGCGAAGATCTGTTTCGCACAGAAGAGGGCTACTGGATGATCCCGACCGCCGAGGTGCCGCTGACCAATATGGTTGCCGGCGATATCCTGGACGAGGCCAAATTGCCGAAGCGGATGACGGCGATGACCTGGTGCTTCCGGTCCGAGGCCGGCGCGGCGGGCAAGGACACCCGCGGTATGATCCGCCAGCACCAGTTTACCAAAGTTGAGATGGTTTCCGTCACCACGCCGGATCAATCGACGGAGGAATTGGAGCGTATGACGGGGTGCGCCGAGGAAGTCCTGAAGCGACTGGAACTGCCGTACCGGACCGTCGTGTTGTGCACCGGCGATATGGGTTTCGGCGCGCGCAAGACTTATGACATTGAGGTCTGGCTGCCAGCCCAGGACACTTACCGGGAAATTTCATCGTGTTCCAATTGTGGGGATTTCCAGGCCCGGCGCATGAAGGCGCGCTGCCGGGCGGCGGGCGAAAAAGAGACGCGGTTCGTCCATACCTTGAACGGGTCGGGCTTGGCCGTTGGCCGCACCCTTATCGCGATCTTGGAAAACTACCAGCAGGCTGACGGCTCCGTCGTCGTTCCCGATGCGCTCAGGCATTTTATGGGCGGGATCGAGGTGATCACTCCGGAAGGCGCTTAGATCATGAACCTAAAGCGCGCTCGTGTGCTGATTTCCAACGACGACGGCATCCACGCGCCGGGCCTTAAGGTTTTGGAGCGCGTCGCCAAGAAATTATTTAAGGAAGTCTGGATCGTCGCGCCGGAAACTGAACAAAGCGCCGCCAGCCATTCCCTGACCATCCGCATGCCTTTGCGTATCCGACGCTTGTCGCCGAAACGTTTTGCCGTTGACGGTACGCCCACCGATAGTGTGCTTTTGGGCGTCCAGGAAGTGATGAAGGACAACCCGCCGGATTTGGTGCTGTCGGGGATCAACCGGGGCGGCAACTTGGGTGAAGACGTGACCTATTCCGGCACTGTCGCCGCTGCCATGGAAGGCACACTGTTGGGCATACCATCGGTGGCCCTGAGCCAGCATTATCAAGACCGTCAAAAAGTATCCTGGGCGACCGCCGAACATTGGACGGCGGATGTCATCAAACGGTTGGTCAAGTCGGGCTGGCCGAAGGGCGTTCTGATGAATGTCAATTTTCCCGACGTGCCGGCCAAGCAGGTCACAGGCATCGAGGTCGTGCGCCAGGGTCGCCGCAAGATTGGTGGCGATTTGATGGCGGGAACGGACCCCAGGGGTGATCAATATTTTTGGATCGGCGCACAACGCGATGAGGAAAGTTCGCGTGGCGGTACGGATCTTGGCGCGGTCAACGCCGGCGCCATCGCGGTGACGCCGCTGACCATGGATCTCACGCACGCCAGTGCTTTGAAGAAACTGAAAGCGGCTTTGGCGTGAGGTAAGAGGGATCACGAGGTTGAGCGAAAACCGGGGGAATGATGACGCCGTGCCAGATTCGCGAATGGGGGCGCTTATCTTGGAACTTCGCCAGTGCGGGGTGACGGATTCTACGGTGCTCAGCGTCATTGAAACCACACCACGCGATATATTTCTGCCCGAGCCCTTCAAGGCCCGGGCGTTTGAAAACGTGGCCTTGCCCATCGGTCACCACCAAACCGTCAGCCAGCCCGCCGTCGTCGGCTTGATGACCCAAGAATTGGAGGTTACCGACCGCCATAAGGTCTTGGAGATCGGCACCGGATCGGGCTATCAGGCGATCATCTTAGCCAAGCTGTGCCGCCGGCTCTACACGGTCGAGCGCCATCCGGCGTTGCTGAAAATCGCCGAGCAACGGTTCGTGGATATGAAGCTGACCAACATTACCGCCATTGCTCGTGATGGCGCTGGCGGTTGGCCCGAGCAAGCGCCGTTTGAGCGAATCCTCATCGCCGCCGCCGCTGCTGACGTGCCGCCGGTGTTGTTCAATCAGCTGGCCGTCGGTGGCATCATGATTGTCCCCGTGGGATTGGACGAATCCGATCAGCGCTTGATCAAGGTCACCCGCACAGAAGATGGCGCGGAAACTCGCGACCTCGGACCGACCCGTTTCGTACCATTGATGGACGGTATGCCTGGGGCTGAAAATTGAGGCCGTTGCAGGCATCCCGCCGCTGGATGATAATCGACGCATGAGTGCCATATTTTCCATTCGAACCATTGCCCTGTCCCTATTGCCCGTCGGGCTCGCTGCCTGCACCGCGCCGGAATGGCCGACACGTTCTCAGGTTCGTGCCGACGTGGAAAACGCGCAGGGTGGCCGGGCAGATCTCAGTCGCAGCGGCCAGGCTTTCCTCGGCGCCACCGCCGTGGTCGCGGGGAAGGGCGATACGGTTTATGGGCTGAGCCGCCGCCATGGCGTTTCCATGCGGGCGATCATCGTCGCCAACGGGCTCGCGCCACCGTTTCATTTGAGCGTCGGCCAACGGATCGTTTTGCCGCGTAATCTTGAGCATGTGGTCGCCAAGGGCGATACGCTGTCGCAGATTGCCAACAAGCGTTCCATCGGCATGTATGATTTGGCGCGCCTCAATGGGCTGAAACCACCCTATACGATTTTTGTCGGTCAGCGCTTGCGCCTGCCGGACGATTCAGGATCGTCGATCGCCGCTGCCGGCCCGGGTACGGTGACAACTGTTTCCGTCAGCCCCCAAGCGGCTAATACATCTGCAAACGCATCATCGTCAAAGACAGTGCGTTCGCAACCACGGTTGCCGAAGAAACCGCCAGCCTGGGCGACAGCTAAACGGACCGTCCGCGCGCCCGTCGCCTCAAAACCGGTCCGCACTCAAGCCGCGGCACCCCGGAGTGTGCCGAAACCTGCGCCGCGAACCAGCTCTGGGTTCTTATGGCCGGTCCAGGGGAGAGTGATCTCATCCTACGGCGCGAAAGCCAAGGGCCTGCGCAATGACGGTATTAACATCGCCGCGCCGCGCGGCACACCTGTGCGGGCCGCGGAAAATGGCGTCGTTGTCTATGCCGGCAATGAGCTTCGCGGGTTCGGCAACTTGGTGCTGATCAAGCACGCGGGCGGCTGGGTGACGGCCTATGCCCATACCGATCAGTTAAAAGTCCAGCGCGGCGATAAAATCAAAAAGGGTCAACGGATCGCCACCGTCGGCTCAACCGGCAACGTGACCAGCCCGCAACTGCATTTCGAATTGCGCAAAGGCAAGCGCCCGCGTGATCCGAGAAAACTCCTCCGCCGGGTCTAAATTTTTACAACCATTCATCTGCGGTTTATTCGCCACTCATAATTATTGGCTAGGATGACCTATGAGACGCATTCTTTATGTCAGTACAATGTCCAGCCCCATGGGCGATGCCGAGCTTGAAGCCATCCTTGAAGTGGCGCGTGCCCATAACGACGCCCAGGCCATCACCGGATTGCTGTTGGTGATCGATGACGTGTTCATTCAGGTGCTGGAAGGCGCCGGCGACACTTTAAATCAGTTGGTTGCTAAAATTGGAGATGACCCACGGCACCGCGATATGACCATTGTTTCAGACATTGTCATTGAGACGCGGGACTTTTCCGGATGGTCCATGGGGTTTGAGCGCATGTCCCTGAGTCGCTTGATCAGAGCCAACAGGGCTTCGCGGATATCACAGGAATGGCGGATGTTTTTAAGGTCGCCGGCTTCAGCGATCTCGCTTTGGACTTAATGTCCAGCATCTACCGGACGAAGAAAGCGGTGAAATAGCCGCACCTATTTCGAACACCCCACCAGTGCATTGGTGACCAGTGCCGTCGTTGTCACCGCCGACGTCGACAAGCTAAACCCGCCGCCGCCTGATTGGCTGGAGATGAACGCGGCGAGCGCGGCCGGCGCGACGGTTTTTGACAAATTTTTCAATGTGCAGGAACAAACGCCTTCCGTGGCGGCCTTGGCACCGGTGCACCAATCGGTGAACTGTTGCGTTTGCGCCGGCGAATAGGCTTCCAACGCGGCGGCCGGTTTGACCCATGCAAAACCCATCAAAAGCATGACGATAATAAAAATTCCTTTTGCGCGCACCGTGGCCCCCTCTGTAAATTAATGTCACCATATCACATTGCCGCCGTGGACCGGTGGCGTCAATGGGCAGGAGACCATCATGTTCCGGATGTTGCCACTGGCAATTTATTTGAGCGCCGCACTGTTCATCGCCACGCCTGACGCGACGGCGGAAACCCTGCGTGTCGATGATTGGGTGCGCAGTTCGCGTGTCGCGGCGCTGGCGCTGGAAGACAAGATGTCCAAGGCCATGCGCTTGGCTGGTCGCATTCAACGTGTCGATGTCCGCGACGGCGCATTCGCGAAGCTTGCCGTAATCGCGGCCCGGAAGGCAAAATTGGCCGAGGCCCGTGATGCGCTGGCACGAATTTCGGGCCGGGGTCGCCACAGTGACGCTGTGGTTGAGGTCGGTATTGCGCTGGCCCGTTTGGTCCGGCTCAACGCGGCTGAAAATTTGGCCTTTGCATTGGGGCCGAAACGGCGCGATGAAATTCGCGCGGTGATCGCCATGGTCCAGGCCGAGCGCAAACAGATTAAGCTGGGTTGGAACACGGCCCGTCGCTCTGGGGATTTGCCGCGTCGGCGCCAATCCTTAGTGACACTGCGCGGCGGCCTTAGCCGATCGATCTCGGCGAAAGCCGCTATTGGCGCCGCGTTGGGTGCGGAAACCCACAACGGACGAATTCAATCATTAATCGCGGTTGCTCGGGGATTGGTGCTCGGCAATCAAATTTCATCGGCCATTACTGCCTTATCATGGGCACGGCAAATCATCCGCCAGTCGCCGGTCGATCCGCGGGTCGCCGAGCAAGCAGTTGCCGATACGGCGATGATTCTTGCCGACGCGGGCGACATTGAAGGCGCGCGCCAAGCTGTGCGGGGCGTTAAAACCGGCGCCCTTAGGCGATTTTTACTGCATCACATAAATGAAAACTGGAAGTTTTTGCCTTATTAAGCGGCTTTTTGTTAATGCCCCTCAGGCGCCGGGCGGTCACTCCGTTCGCTTGGCTAACGGGCCATTAGCCCGACGCGCGGTCGCGCTTGCCTCCGGGCTAACGCCCGTCGGTAACATACCCATTCAACCGGTGGAGAACTGGCAACTAAATACACCATCGTCAATTAGCTTTTGAACTGACGAGCTTTGCGAGGAGGCAAGCCTAAGGGGCGCCGCGCGTGAGCGCGTAAGCCAAGGTTGCGGAGCAACCGCCCGGCGCCTGAGGGGTTATTCTAAATCAATTGGCTTACCCAACCGCCCCGCTAAATCTTGAATAAATTGCCAGGCGACGCGGCCTGATCGGGCGCCGCGGGTGACGGCCCATTCGTTGGCTTCGGCCTGCAGATCAATTCTCGGATCGTCCAGGCCGCATCGGCGCACGTAGCCTTCGATGATCGCGAAGTAAGTTTTTTGGTCGCAGTTGTGAAACCCAAGCCAAAGCCCGAAACGATCCGAAAGAGAGACTTTTTCCTCCACCGCCTCCGACGTATGAATGGCGGTCGATCGTTCATTTTCGATCATGTCGCGGGCCATCAAGTGCCGGCGGTTCGACGTTGCGTAAAACAAAACGTTTTCGGGCCGTCCCTCGACGCCGCCTTCGAGCACGGCTTTCAACGATTTATAGGAATCGTCATGCGCGTCGAAGGACAAATCATCGCAAAACAGCAAGCATCTCCGGTCCGTTTCCTTCAGCAGGGCCAAAAGATTGGGCAATGACGGGATATCTTCGCGGTGGATTTCAACAAGCGCCAGCGTGCGAGGATGCTGACGGTTGATCTCGGCATGAACAGCTTTCACCAATGAGCTTTTCCCGGTGCCCCTGGCGCCCCACAATAAAGCGTTGTTGGCCGGCAAACCGGTTGCGAAACGCATGGTGTTGTCGACGAGGATGTCCGTTTGCCGATCGATGCCTTTCAGCAAATCAATGGGAATACGATTGACCTTGGTCACCGGCACCAAGCGATCCCCTTCGGCCTGCCAGATAAACGCGTCCGCGGCAGCAATATCGTTGGCGCCACCGGCGTCAGGTGCTAGGCGGTCCAGGGCGTCGGCGATCCGGGTTAGGGTCGCAAGGAGATCATCATTTTCGGTCATGGCGCGAAGCGTAGGCGGGCAAAAAGCCGGCGTCAATGCACCCCGTGAGGGGGTGCAT
Organism: Rhodospirillaceae bacterium; assembly: GCA_018665815.1. Lineage (GTDB taxonomy): Bacteria > Pseudomonadota > Alphaproteobacteria > Rhodospirillales > Casp-alpha2 > UBA3470. The sequence continues at coordinate 11,827 of JABJBP010000141.1, read as the reverse complement.
ATCTACCACGAATGGGCTTTTATCCAGCCCGCGAACTGTTACCCTTTTTCATCGATGATGGGTGCGGTGGCATAAGGGAGACGAACTTGTCGGAAACCACGAACGTGCGGGTGGCCGTGGATGTGCGCTGCGAATTGGGCGAGGGGCCGTTGTGGCACCCGAAACGCGGACGCCTATTGTGGTTCGATATCAAGGGACAAACCCTGTTTGAGGCGAGCGTCGACGGCGGCGGATTGCGCGCCTTCGGATTTGGCGAACCGGTATCGGCGGCGGGTTGGATCGATGCCACGGACATTGTTGTCGCAAGCGCCACAGGCCTCCAGCGCCTCAATCTTGAAACCGGCGCGCGGACCACGATCGCGTCGCTGGAAGCCGCCAATCCGCTGACACGCTCCAACGACGGACGGGTCGGCCCAGGTGGGGCGTTTTGGATTGGCACCATGGGGCTTAAAACCGAAGCCGGTGCGGGCGCCTTGTATCGGTTTGCCGATGGCAAATTCGAAATCCTTAGGACCGGTATGACTGTCCCCAATTCCATTGCATTTTCGCCGGACCGTCGGCGCGCCTATTTTTCCGACACCCGCGAGAAGCGCATCATGGTGTTTTCGTTGGATGCGGAAACCGGCGCGCCCACTGGCAACGCCGACATCTTCGTTGACCTTGCTGCCGAGGGCTTGAAACCCGATGGCGCGGTTGTTGATGCGGCAGGGTATCTTTGGAGTGCACAATGGGGATCGGGCCGAGTGGCGCGCTACAGGCCTGACGGCGTGTTCGACCGAGCGGTCGATTTGCCGGTCTCTCAACCGACATGCCCAGCCTTTGGCGGGCCCGATTTAAAAACCTTGTTTGTAACCTCGGCGTGGCAAGGTTTCGATGCCACCGCTCGCGACGCCGAGCCGTTGGCCGGCGCGGTCTTCGCCATTGATGTCGACGCAGCTGGGCAGTGCGAGCACGCGTTTATCGGCTGAAGTCCTTATCATGATTGTCGCTGATGGTGATAAACGAGCTTCGCGACATCGCCGAGAGCCGAGTCTTCCCCGCGTATTGCACCCAGGCGCTCCGCGACTTTAATGGATGCAATGTTTTCCGGGGAAACGAAGCTCATAATCGAGATGCCCTTTGTTTCAATGGCCCAATCTCGCACGGCCGCCGCCGCTTCCGTGGCATAGCCTTTGCCGTGAAAGCCCCGAAAGAGGCTCCAATATAGTTCAGGTTCGTCGAAGTCGTGAGGGTGCCATAGGCCTGTCATGCCAATGACTATAGTCTGAGAACGCTCCTCAATTGCGAAACCCCCGTATCCGCGTAGCGTCCATTGACCGACAACCATACTCATGAAGTTTGACGCGGCAACGCGATCGACCGCACCACCGCGATGTTTTGCCAATTCGTCATCCGTCAGGAAATTTGCTAGGGCTTCGAAGTCATTCACATCCCACCCTCTCAGTGTCAGCCGCTCGGTTTGTATCGCTTTAATCATCGTGAGTTCATTGTCGGCTCAGTTCGCATTCAATGTCGCAGGTCCGAAAATCAAACGGTCTTCACTGGGCCGGCAAGGGTTTTGGCGGTTTGCTGTTTCTTCTGTTTGAACCGAATGCCTGCCGTTCACGGCGCCGACAATATTGTGTCGCTCGATTCCGATATCGCGGAGCCGGTGCTCCTCAAGTTCTGAAAGATGGTAAATGGCGATTTGCCGCCTATGCCACTCGCGCAGATTCCGAAACAAAATCGTGAGGATATTTTGCAGGTTCATTTTGTTCTCCTGAAACATGGTGTTCACTGAAACCGCGTCGGGCCGAATGGGAGTTAGAAAGACCGTGGTGCGGCGGATCGTTCAAATTTCCGCACCATACGCAATGGCTCCTGACACCATGGTGTCAGGAGCCATTTGATAGTGTTCGGTCTCATGACACATACTGTCAGGAAGTCGCCTGTCGAATTGAGACAGCAAAGGAAACAGCGTGCGCCGCGCCGATCGACTATTCGAAATTATTCAAATTTTGCGACGGATCAAATTGGTCCGTGCGCAAGATTTGGCACAGAAACTAAGAAGTGTCCGAGCGAACCATCTACCGCGACATCGCGGACTTGATGTCCCGCGGCGTGCCGATCGATGGCGAGGCCGGTGTTGGCTATATTCTGCGCCACTACGACCTGCCGCCGATAATGTTTAACGAGCACGAGATCGAAGCCTTGGTTCTGGGGGCTCGGAACATTGAAACATGGTCTGATCCTGAACTCGCTGCGGCTGCCGGAAATGCCATCGCCAAGATCGAAACAGTTATTCCCGACCGTCTTCGCCGCCACATGGCAGAAACGGTATTGTTGGCGCCGGCCGATCATTTCGCCGAACCCGTCATCATCGATCCGGCTGAGCTACGTCATGCGGTCCGCCATCGGCACAGAATTCATTTTTGTTATCGCGATGCCCAAGACACACATAGTGAGCGTGGTGCCTGGCCGCTGGCCGTAGCCTTCTTTGGCCCGGTATGGATTTTGGCGGCATGGTGCGAATGGCGCGAGGGGTTCCGTTCCTTTCGGCTGGATCGAATGTCTGATCTTGTCATTTTGGATGACAAATTTCAGCCCGAGCCAGATCGAACAATTGAGGAATTTTTGAATAGCGGTTGGGTGAAACCTCGGTAGTTGCGACGCCAAGTGTTTGATCGCGAGCGCGGCAATGAGGCGGTCAGCACTCGCGCTTATCATTTTCCAATTAGTGATTTAAAATCATAAGAATGATAATTTATTAACTATTTATGTAATTTAAGGAAATAATTATGTTCTTTCCAACATCAACACGTCACATTGCCTACCGAGAAGGAGCCCCGACATGTCCCGCCAGGAATTTGAGAGCCAGGATAACCCAAGCCCTGAAATTACGCCCGAAATCATACTGGCAATCACGCCGGAACTGATCGCCGCGAACATGCAAAAGGCGCGAGTGTTGCGGAGCCGGACTTTCCTCAATGGACTTCGCGCCGCGTTCAAAGCGTTCAGTGAATGGAAGTTGTCGAACTTCGCAGCGCATCGCATGGAGATCATGCCCGAATACCTGCGCGACAATATGCACGTGGCTGTCGCCTCAGCATCGTTCGTTTTCGGTGGTGCGTTGAATGACAACGCGCAAGCCGGCCGCGCCATAAACAATAAGCACGCAGCCTAACCCACGCGTTTGGTTGAAAACCGTGAAATAAAGGATTTTGACAATGAAAATGAACCAGATGATCTCCGCCGTCTCTCACGTTGGCCCCGTCCAGCAGACTTTCGCCAGCGTCATCGCGCCGCTGAAATTCATGCGGCCCCAGGTGACCAAACCTCGGTTCCTCAGTTCAGCCTTGACCGGTGGCGCGGCGGAATTGTTATTTGAAACCGATGCCGTCGATGTTTAGATCAACGATATGCGGTTGTTCGCGGACGATCTTTCGATCGACCACGAAGGCTTCGCGCTGGTCCAACACCCCACCAACGTCATCGATCTTTATGACGACGCCCAGGTGCAGGCCAAATATCACCCGGAAATCCAGGGCCTGTTGAAACGTGAACTTGGCGCTGGTCGTGTCGTGATCTTCGATACCACGCGTCGCTCCGACGATGGCCAGGGTGCAGCCAACGCCGATGGCCGGCGCGGGCCGGCGAGCCGTATTCATGTTGATTATACGGAAAAGAGCGGACCCGTACGGTTGGCGGATGTCGTCGGCGGCGAGGAAGCCCAGCGTCTTGCCGCCTCAGGCACACGGGTCGCCCAAGTCAATGTCTGGCGCCCGATCAACGGCCCTGTGGAGCGCTCGCCTTTGACATTGGCTGACGCGGCCAGCATCAACGCCGATGACTTAATCGCCACCGATCAGGTGTTTGCCGACCGGGTCGGCGAAATTTATCACCTGGCCCATGCGCCTGGGCAGCGTTGGTATTACGCATCCGAGATGGACCGCAACGAAGCCTTGTTGATCAAGGGTTGGGATAGCCGCGACGACGGCCGGGCGCGATTCACCCCGCATACGGCTTTTGATTTGCCGGGGACGCCGGCCGATGCGCCGGCCCGCGAAAGCATCGAAGTGCGGACCTTCGTTGTTTTCGACTGACTGCGCTCACCGTTCAGTTAGACCTGTTGCGCGGGATGGCCTTGGCCGTCCCGCGCTTTCGTTGCGTCGGCTATTTCACAGAGTGGAAAAAAAGTGCGCGCTCTGGAAAATTTTCGGGAAATACCCATTTCTATGATGACGAGGGAAGGCTAATGTTGTTGGTGAGTTTTCGAGCCGGCGGTTTTGCGTTGGTGCCATTGTGAGATGTGAAATCTCGATTTCCAAAAATTGTCTGCATGCGGGAGATGAAAGATCGTGAGCGAATTGAAATATGAAGCGCCTAAAAGCGTTGACGCCGCCGTCGCCCTGTTGGCGGCGGGCGACGATAGTGCGCGAATATTTGCCGGCGGCACGGACTTGTTGGTGCAGATGCGCGAAGAGATGATCGCGCCGACGTTGTTGGTCGATATCAAAAATATCACGGAAACCCGGAGCGTCACCATCGGTGCTGATGACATCCGCATCGGCGCTGCCGTGACCGGCGCGGAATTGGGTGAGCATGCCGAGTTAAAAGCCTTGTGGCCGGGGGTCGTCGAGGCCGTGGAATTGATTGGCTCGGCGCAAGTCCAGGGCCGCGCCACCGTCGGCGGCAACCTGTGCAATGCATCACCGGCCGCCGATAGCGTGCCGGCGTTGACCGCAGCAAACGCTCGGGTGTCCATCGCAGGGCCGGACGGCGTGCGCGATGTGCCGGTCGAGGAGTTTTCATCCGGGCCCGGCCAGACGGTGCTGGCGGCGGGGGAATTCGTGGTCAGTCTGGTGCTACCGAGGCCAGCAGCGGGCTCGGGAGATGCGTATCTTCGGTTCATTCCCCGCACGGAAATGGATATCGCCGTGGTTGGTGCCGGCGCGGCGTTGTCGCTGAATGACGACGGCACTTGCGCCGCCGTTCGCCTAGCTTTGGGCGCCGTTGCGCCGACGGCGCGTCTGGTTGCTGCGGCGTCAGAAATTATGGTTGGCAACAAACTTGATGATGCGATGCTGGCGGCGCTTGCCGCTGCGGCCAGTGACACCTGCAGCCCCATTGACGACAAACGCGGCACTGTTGAATTCAGAACCAAAGTGGCCGGCGTGCTGGCCCGCCGGGCGACGACGATTGCCTGGCAACGCGCGGAGAAAAACTGATGGCCAAACATTTGATCACTGCCACCGTCAACGGCGACGAGGTTGAGTACACCTGCCGGGCGGGCGAAACTCTGTTGGATGTGTTGCGCACCAACTTGCAGATGACCGGGACCAAGAACGGGTGCGGGACTGGGGATTGCGGCGCGTGCACGGTCGTTTTGAACGGCCGTCCAGTCAATTCATGTCTGGTCCTCGGCGCCGAGGTCGAGGGCGCCGAGATCGAGACCATCGAGGGCATGGCAACCGGCGGTGAGCTGCATCCGCTGCAGCAAAAATTCCTGGATCACGCGGCCTTGCAATGCGGGGTCTGCACGCCGGGTTTTCTGAACATGGCGAAAGCCTTATTGGAAGCCAACCCGGACCCGACGGAAACTGAGGTTCGATTTGGTTTGGCCGGCAATCTCTGCCGGTGCACGGGATACGATAAAATTGTGCGCGCCGTATTGGATGCGGCCGCGGAAATGAGGGCAAACGCATGAATGAGATCAGCAACAAACGGCCGATCAGCAATTACAAATTCGTCGGCCAAGCGACACCGCGCCCCGATGGCGTCGACAAGGTCACCGGTCGGGCGCGTTACGGCGACGACATGATCGTGCCCGGCATGCTGTATGCGAAGATCCTGCGCAGCCCGCACGCCCACGCCCAAATACTATCCATCGATACCTCGAAAGCCGAAGCGTTGAAGGGCGTCAAGGCGGTGATGACTGGCGCGGACATCCCGACCCATCCGCTGGCCCAACCGCCCTATCCACCGATCATTCAAGATTTCCATGACCTGGGCCTCAACATCATGGCGCGTGACAAGGCGCTGTATGACGGCCACGCCGTGGCCGCCGTGGCCGCCACGTCGGACGCCATCGCCCGCGAGGCGCTGAAGCTGATCGCGGTCGACTACGAAGTCCTGCCGTTTGTCCTTGATCCGTATAAGGCAGCGCAGCCCGATGCGCCCGTTTTGCATGACGATCAATATACCGACGGCACTGGTCCGGACACCGATAAGCCATCCAACGTCTTTCGGGTGTTGGGCGGCGAGCGCGGCGATCTGGAGGCCGGCTTCGCCGACGCCGACGTGGTGATTGAGCGGACGTTTACCTCCGAGCCCGTCCATCAGGGCTATATCGAGCCCATGGCGTGCCTGGCGACGACGTCGGAAGACGGCGGCGTTGAATTGTGGACATCCACCCAGGGGCATTTCGTCGCCCGCACGTTGCTGTCCAAGTTATTGAAGATGGAGATGGCCAAAGTTTGGGTTACGGCGTCGGAGATCGGCGGCGGTTTCGGCGGCAAGACGACGCTCTACGCCGAACCCATCGCAGTCATTCTGTCGCAGAAGACCGGCCGCCCGGTGCGCGCCACGCTGACCCGCCCGGAAGTGTTCCGCGCCACCGGCCCGGCGGCCGGGTCTTATTGCCGCATTAAAATGGGCGTCAAAAACGACGGCACCATTACCGCCGGTGAGGCCGACATCTGGTATCAGGCCGGTGCGTTCAAGGGCTCGCCCGTGGGCCGCGCCGTGGAAACATTCTTTTCACCCTATAACATCCCCAACACGCGGGCCGCCGCCTATGACGTCTGCGTCAACCGACCGAAGGTCGCGGCCTACCGTGCGCCGGGCGCGCCCATGGCGACGTTCGCCGCCGAGGGCGTGCTCAATGAATTGGCTGAGCGTATCGGTATGGACCCGGTCGAAATTCGCCTAAAGAACGCCGTCAAGGAAGGCGACGAAAGCCTGAAGGGCCACAAGCACGGCCGCATCGGGCTCATTGAGGTCTTGGAAGAGGTCAAGGCGCACCCGCACTACAAGGCAGCCATCGGCGCCAATCAGGGCCGCGGCTTTGCCGTCGGCTATTGGCTGCACGGCGGCGGCTTGAGCAGTGCGTCGGTAATCTTGCAAGACGACGGTACCGTCAGTGTCGCCACCGGCAACCCCGATATCGGCGGCTCGCGCTCATCCATGCGGGCCATGGCGGCGGAGGAACTGGGTCTTGACGTTGAATTGGTCAAACCGATCATCGCTGACACGGGCTCGGTGCCCTACAGCTATCAGACGGCGGGTAGCCGCACGACCTACGCCACCGGCATGGCGGTGATCAACGCGGCGCGCGACGTTATCGACAAGCTGCGCGATATCGCAGCCCGGAAATGGGAAATCGCGACGGAAGACGTGCGCTGGGATTCCGGCCACGCGTTGCCGCCGGATGCTCGCAAGGGCGACATCGAGCCCTTGAGCCTGAAGGAACTTGCCGCAATGGCGACGAAGATGGGCGGCGCCGTTGCCGGCCATTCTGAAATCAATGCGACGGGGCAGGGGGCGGCGTTTTGTGCGCAATTGGTGGACGTCGAAATCGATCCGGAAACCGGCTTCACCGCGACCAAGCGCTACACCATCTTCCAAGACGTCGGCCGGGCTATTTCACCGGACTACGTTGAAGGCCAGATGCAGGGCGGCGCCGTCCAAGGTATCGGCTGGGCGCTGAATGAAGAATACATCTACGACGCCAAGGGATGTCTGCAAAACACCGGGTTCTTGGATTACCGCATGCCGGTGGCGTCCGACGTGCCGATGATCGACACCGTCATCGTCGAGGTCCCGAACCCGAACCATCCTTACGGGGTACGCGGCGTCGGCGAGCCGCCGTTGGTCTCAGCCCCCGCCGCCGTCGCCAACGCGGTTGAGAACGCTGTGGGTAAACCCATGAGCAATCTGCCGCTGTCGCCGCCGAAGGTTTTGAAGGCGATTGAGGAAGTGGCGGCGGGGAATTAATCGCCGCCTATTCCGGCTATTCCGCCTATTCCGCCGCTGCCGCCGCGCTCATCAGTTCCCAGGCCAGGGTGCCGCGACGTTCCAGGTTTTTGTCGAACTCTGCGGCGAAGGTGTCGTCCACGGCGCCGGTCACGGTGTCGTCGGCCAGAAGGGCGTCGACCCAGGTGCTGACCAATGGGAACTCCGCCAAAATGTCGGTCTGCAGCACCCGCTCGGCAATGGCGAAGCGCTGGAAGAACGGCCCGTAGGCGGCATCGACGAGACAAAGTTTTACGCCATTGAAATAAGGTCCGTCGTTGCCGCGTTCGCGCGCGATGGCACCTTCCAGGCGCGCCAGGCGCAACCGCGCGTTCTCAAGCGCTTCGGGCAAATCCTCGCGCGTTTTGCAATAAGTCAGGTTGTTCAGGCCGGGCCCCCAACCGAACGTGGGGAGGAAATCCGTCCAGGCGCGGTTCTGCGCGCGTTTGATGGGATCAGCGGGGTGAAGTTGCGGCTCAACGACCTCGTCCAGGTATTCGGCGATGGCGTTCGATTCAAAGAGCGCCGCGTCGCCGACCTTCAAAACCGGCACCTTACCGTGCGGCGAGATTTCCAAGAACCAGCCGGGCTTCTCGCGCAAATTGACATAAGTGACATCAAAGGCCACGCCCTTGGCGCGCATGGTGATCACCGAGCGCTGCACCCAGGGGCAGGTCACGGAACTGATCAGGTGATAGGTCTCGGTCATGGGGCGGTTCCTTCTCTAAGGCGTCAATCGCGTGGATTATACGACGATCCTATAAGCGGGGGCTGCGGCGGACAAGCTGCCAGCCCAAAAACCGCCGCTTAGCGATTTTGATCTGTTCATTGGCGTCCCGCGAAGGCAGTATGCGCGCCAGTTGAGAACGCGTATTGAGGCCTTTCGAACATCGTCATGGATAATCTTCTCTTCGTATACTTCGGGACCCGTGATTATCACTTCCTGATCCGCAAGAACATCGAACTGCTGCGCCGCCTCTACCCGAACGCCGACGTTTTGGTCTATGACTGGGGCGACGAAAATGGTCGGCCCAGCCATTCGACGTTTCAATCCGGCGTCGAGGTCGTCAGTTGGAGCGAACGCGTCGCCGACACCATGGAACTGCTGGATCCACTGGGCGCGGACGGTCTGAACGAATTGGCCAAGGCATTCAACTCCCGCGAGCGGGCCAGTTTGAAGCGCCGCTTCAATAAATTTTTCCTGAAAAGATATCCCAATTCAGGCCCGGCGCGCGGCGTCCTTGAGCGCGCCATGCGTTATGAAAACTTGCTGCTGCACAAATGCTATGCCCTGGGCGATTGCGCCCGGCGCATCGGTGCCCGGCCGTTCTTCTTTTTGGATGCCGACGCCTATTTGGTCGAAGACCTGGATGTTGTCTACGAAGGCGAGCCCGATGTCATCATGCCGAGCCTGGAGCTGGAAAAACAACTTTGGGAACCGAACCGATGCCACGCCTTGAGCGACGGCATTATGGGCTTTGGCACCGACGTTGAGGCGCGCAGGGTTTTCTTGGATGCCTGGTACAAGACCTTGGCGACCAATACGGAAAAGCTCCGCGTCATTGCGTCGCTAAGCCGCATGGTCGAGGAAAGAGTCCGCGGCACCAAAGACAACGTGTTGGACGACTGGCGCATCGGCACCGTGGATTTCGAAGGCACGCCGGTGAAAATTCGCACCATCCCCAACCACATTTACAACAGCGTCCTCAATCATGAATATGACGGCGGTGATCTGAACAGCGTCAAGGTCCTGCACCTGTCGGGCGTCGCCCAAAACCAGGAACTGTTTGAGCGTTTTATCGCCATCGTCGAAGACACCTTGGAACAACGCGGAGCCCGTCCATGAGCAAAACCATCGCGCGCTTCATCGCCGGTTTCGGCCGGACAATTACAGCGCCGCTCAACCGGGTGCGCCGCACGTCGTGTCGGGCCACGGCGGCGCAATATTTGATTGATAAAATCCCCGTGCAGACCCCGCACGGCGAGCTCACCATGTATTGCAATTCCCGCGAAACCGCCATGTATCCGCCAGTCTACATGACCCATGAGCCCGATACCTTGGAATGGATCGACGCCATGCCGGCGGATACGGTGTTTTGGGACATCGGCGCCAACGTCGGCATCTATACGATGTATGCAGGCCTCGCCGGACACCGGACCTTGGCGTTTGAGCCCGCATCGTCGACCTATTTCACGCTGATGAAAAACCTGGAAATCAACAAGCTGCTAGATCATGTCGATGCCTATTGCCTGGCCTTCGATGACCAGACCCGGCTTGGCAAACTGAACATGGCCGGCAACATCTCGGGCAGTTCCATGCATGCCTTTGAGCGCGATTCCCACAGCTGGGATGAACAGATCAACATCAAGATCGCCCACCCGACATTGGGCTTCAACATTGACACCTTCATCCAGCTTTACGACCCGCCGCTGCCGACGCATATCAAGTTGGACGTCGATAGTACCGAAAAGGAAATTCTAGAGGGCGCGGCCGGGCTTTTGGCCAAAGGCCAAGTCAAATCCATATGGGTGGAGGTCGACGGCGCGCTGGAGCGTGAGCGCAACCAAGGCATCATCGCCGCGTTGGAGGTCATGGGCTACGCCGCTAACCACACCAAGGGCCGGACCCGGAATTTGGAGTTCCTGCCGAAGGGGTGAAAAAGCCCGCGTCGCGACAAAAGCTCCATAAATTTGGATTGCAACCTTGAACAGATTCAGGATATTGATTCTGTTAATTTCATAACATTAATGAGCAGACATGCCGTTTATACAATCGCGCAAGATTCCCACCGCTGCGTTTTTTGGCGGTGGCCCCGTAGGGAGCGAATTCCTTAGGTATTTGATTGAATTAAATAATTCTTCGCAAATAAAACTTGATGGTGTTTATCCAGCAAATCATCTTGGCGATGGCACTCAACCTATTGTTGATCTTTGCCATGAATAAAGCGTGAAAATTTACAACTCGGCCAACGATGTTCTTTCGATCAAAAATTTGGATTGTGTAGTCTCCGCCGGCAATGGTCACTTGTTCACGGCAGACCAGCTAGCTGCGCCAAACAATGGCGTCATAAACTTCCACGCCGCGCCGCTTCCTGATTATCGTGGCTCCGCGGCACCAGCGTTTGCCATCCTCGAAGGGTGCGAGAATTTCGGCATCACCTTTCATAAGATGATCGAGGAATTGGATGCGCTCACGCTCCAGCGCGCCGTCGACCTCCACCCATATGGATTTGACTTGGCCTTTGGCCAAAAGCCCGGCCGCGCCCTCTAGAATTTCCTTTTCGGTACTATCGACGTCGAGCTTGATATGCGTCGGCAGTGGCCGATCATAAAGCTGGATGAAGGTGTCAATGTTGAAGCCCAATGTCGGGTGGGCGATCTTGATGTTGATCTGTTCGTCCCAGCTATGGGAATCGCGCTCAAAGGCGTGCATGGAGCTGCCCGATATATTGCCGGCCATGTTCAGTTTTACGAACCTACAGTCGCAGAAGGACATGTTCGAAACGGCCTTGAAGACAGTGATCCGCCAAAAAACTGATCATGAAGAGCTTAATGGCTATCTACATACTCTCGGCGAGCGGCATATCATGCGGGGTATTCACAAAATGCACATGGAAAGAGGTTACGAGGCATTTTTTAAAGCCATCAAGGTCGGGTGTCCGGATATAATTCAGCAAGAACTGATAGAGCTGACAGGTAGTGTCCGGTCTTCCGTGGAAGCGACCGTTTCACGTTTTTCCATCGTCAATATATTGACGATGGAAAGCGGTCCTGGAACAGGACGGCGAACTGGTTCAGCGCCTGTTTCCATGGTCTGGGTGGCTTGGTCCACTTT
>JABJBP010000015.1 GCA_018665815.1 Rhodospirillaceae bacterium | reverse complement strand
CCTGAAGAATTTGGTTCTTCGGCAAACGGATCGCGTAGAGAAAACCCTCACCATCGAGAAACCCATAGATGTCCGGTGAGGCGAAGGCGGCGTCCCCTCGGAAGTAGCGGCGCAGGTTCCGTTCCCGGTAACGCTCAACGACAGGTTCCAGAACGTTGCGCCAGCCGTCGGCGCTATGAACATTGCCGGAGCGTAGGGAACACCGTTCCAGATCGCCAAACTGGTTGAACAGGAAAAGGGGATGATAGCATGTGCAGCCGAAATGGCCATTGTACGCCGTTCCCTCTTGTTCGCCATGGGTCGGGCTGACGCTGCTGTCCATGTCGAGAATGATCTTCTTTGGTGGGCGGCGGTCATGAACACGGTCGATCCATGCCCCGTTCATGTCGGCCAGGACTTCAATGTTCGTATCGGTCGCCAGAAGCTCCGTCTCGAACCGCCCCATCTGGCTGGTGGACGCAGCCTGTCTTTCGACGGCCTTGCCACCAACAATCCATCGCATGGCGGGATCACGTCCGAGACGGTCGGCGTCGTTTACGTCTTCATAGCCACCAAGGCGTCCAAACACCGATTGGCGTAACTGGCCCGTCATACCGTGCCAACCGTTCTTGCCGGTTCGATTGTCTTGGAAAATATCTCCGGCAACTTCAGTCAGGCCAAGGGCATCGTCAAGTTCCCGGTAGGTGAGCAACCCGGCGTCAGAAGTAATCTTGGAACCGTGAAATTCCAGCTTCAAACGGCGGTCGAAATCAACTCGCAAAGGAGACTTTCTGCTCTCACCCGCCGGGTGACATGGATCGCGTCTGTTTTGATGTGTATAATGCATTGATTCTTATAGCAGAATCATGTTGTCGGCGCATCAAATATCAGGTTCACCTGGGGAATGGGGGCTAATATGTCTAAATTTTCCTAGTGACAGGATGGGATTTTTCTCAGATTATAGTGCTATGTTGACACATGCAGACGTTTGGCGCGCGATTGACCGATTGGCACAGGAATATGGCCTCTCTGCATCCGGGCTTGCCCGCCGTGCCGGCCTGGATCCAACCACATTCAATAAAAGCAAGCGTATTACCCGCGAAGGTAAAAATCGCTGGCCCAGCACTGAAAGCGTTGCAAAGGTTCTTACCGCTACGGGCGCGTCGCTCAACGAATTTGTCTCCTATGTTGGAGAGAGCGGTGGTGCCGGCGTCTACCGGAATATTCCGCTTATTGGATTCGCTGAAGCGGGTTCAAATGGCTATTTCGACGATGCAGGCTACCCGGTCGGTGGTTCTTGGGATGAAATCCCATTCCCCGGATTTGCCGACCCTCACGCCTATGCATTGGAAGTCAGCGGCGAAAGCATGGAACCGGTGTTTCGCGATGGTGACATCGTCATTGTTTCACCGGAAGCAAATATTAGGCGTGGGGACCGCGTTGTCGCCCGCACTCGCGAGGGCGAAGTCTTAACTAAAATTCTTGCCCGCCAAACGGCGAGCCGCGTGGAATTGCAATCGCTCAATCCGCTTCATGAAGACCGCATGTTGCTGGTGGAAGATTTAGATTGGATCGCGCGTGTAATTTGGGCGAGTCAGTAAACGCACCCTGCCGCAGAATAAATTTAGTCACAGTTAAACGGTTTTTGCCGCGGCCTTGTATGAGCCGGCGTTTTCCTATTGTCTTTCCCGAAGTGTTAGAGGAATTGGCGAATGGCAAAGACCATAGAGGGCGAATCTCTCACTTATTTTGAAGGTGACTGGCACACGGGAAGCCCGGCCGTTATCCAGCCAAAGGCGCATGGGTTCTGGTTGGCATCGAACGTTTTCGATGGCGCGCGCTCACTTGGCGGCGCCTTACCTGATTTGGAACTGCATTGCGAACGTCTCATTCGTTCGGCTGAAATTATGGGCCTCAGGCCCAGCGTGTCAGCCGAAGAAATTCAAGCCCTCGCCCGTGATGGAGTCTCAAAGTTCTCCAGCGACACCGAGCTGTATATCAGCCCCATGTTCTATCCGACCGATGGTTTCATTGTTCCAGATCCCGATTCGACGACCCTTGTCATTCATATTGCCAATTCCCCGGTGCCTGCACCCACTGGGTTCACCGCCGGACTCACCCGGTTTCGCCGACCGTCTCGGGAAATGGCGCCAACTGAAGCCAAAGCGTCTTGTCTCTATCCAAATGTAGCCCGCGGTGTCAGCGAAGTCAGCGCGCGTGGATTTGATGTCGCCGTAGTGCTTGATCCAAACGGCAATGTGGCGGAGTTTTCCTACACAAATCTATTCATGGTGAAGGACAGCGTCGCCCATACGCCCGGAATTAACGGGACGTTTCTGAATGGCATCACCCGCCAACGTACCATGGCTTTATTGCGTCAAGCCGGTATTGACGTCGAGGAACGTGCTATAACGTTCGATGAATTGATGACGGCTGATGAGTTGTTTGGAACAGGCAATTACGCAAAGGTTACCCCGTGCACACGCATCGAAGGCCGCGAACTTCAACCAGGGCCTGTCTTCAACCGGGCGCGCGAGCTCTATTTTGAGTTTGCTCAAGACTGCCGCTAATAAACAATCGCGTTACTCGGAAAGATTTTCACCCGCTAACGCACGTTGAATGAGCGCCTTCGTCTCTTCAATGCCGTAGAGCGCAATGAACGATCCCATCCGCGGCCCTTGTTCCTGCCCTAATAGAATTTCGTAGAGACACCGGAACCATGATTTGAGGTCGGGAAATTCATGCCGCTTGCCGATTTCATAAACCTCGGCCTGGACGTCCTCGGCGGTAGTATCGGGCGCGAGCTTGCCTAACGCATCAAACAAGTCCTGGAGAGCGACTGCCTCATCAGGGCTTGCCAAGCGATATGTTTTACCTGGTTTGATAAAGTCGCGATAGTAATTGATCGCACAACTAACAAGACTATCTAAAATAGGCGCCGTTTCCGGCGTCGCATCTGGCCGATAACGCGAAATGAAATGCCAAAGAACGGCTTTGTCTTCAGTGTGGCAAACGCTCGCCAAGTTCAACAAGATATTGTAGCTGAGGTGCGCAACTTCGTGCGGCGGGTTGCCTTGATGAATATGCCAAGTCGGGTTCTCTATCTGCTTGTTTTCGGATTGTTTGGGCAGGCTGGAAAGATGCTGAAGATATTCATCAACATTCTTCGGAATGATATCGAAAAAAAGACGTTTCGCCGTTTTCGGTTTTTGAAACATGAACTGCGAAAGGCTTTCCGGCGGCGCATACCGAAGCCATTCCTCAACCGACAACCCATTGCCGATGGATTTGGAAATTTTTTCACCGTTCTCATCCAAGAAAAGCTCATAGGTGAACCCCACGGGCGGACGGCCACCGAGAATTCGGCAAATTTGTCCGGACAGTTTTACCGACTCGATCAAATCCTTTCCGGACATCTCATAGTCAACATTGAGCGCCGCCCACCGCATCGCCCAGTCGGCTTTCCACTGCAGCTTGCAATGACCGCCGGTAATGGGCGTTTCAATTTTTTTGCCATCCTCGCGGGCGTAGACAATTGTGCCCGCGGCTTCATCACGCTCAACAACCGGCACCTGCAGCACGATCCCGGTTTCCGGGCATACCGGTAGGAACGGGCTATAGGTCGCCCGGCGTTCCGCACCCAATGTCGGCAAAATGACATTCATGATCGCGTCGTAGTTGGCAAGAACACCGCGCAATGCATCGTCAAAACGGCCACTTTGATAGCATTCCGTCGAACTTACGAACTCATAGTCAAAACCAAATTCATCCAAAAATGCCTGCAGGCGGGCATTGTTGTGATGGCCGAAACTTTCGTGCGTGCCAAACGGATCAGGAATGGTCGTCAACGGCTTGCCCAAATGCTCGCTAACCATTTCCTTGTTCGGAATGTTGTCAGGAACCTTACGCAACCCATCCATATCATCAGAGAATGCGAACAGCCGCGTCGGTAAATCAGACATCAATGAAAATGCGTGACGGACCATGGACGTCCTCGCCACCTCACCAAATGTTCCGATATGCGGAAGGCCCGACGGGCCATAACCCGTCTCAAACAGAACGTAACCCTTGTCGGGCGTATTCGAGCCCATACGCTTCAACAGCGCTTTTGCTTCCTGGAAAGGCCAAGCCTTCGCATTCTGTGAAATCGTGCGGTAATCGGTCATATCTGCCCGGCTAAGTTAATGTTTCTGATCGGCGCCGGACCCTAAGCAGCCACGGCGCATTGGTCAACACGCGCCCACGCGCCGGTAGAACGGTTTAATCTTTCCAAATTGGCTTGCCGCTGCCGGGAAGGCCATAACGTTCCCATTTGCGGGTCACTTCTTCAATGATGTCATCCGTCATGCGGATCTTTCGGCCCCATTCACGATGCGTCTCCGGCGACATCTTCGTCGTCGCATCAATCCCCATCTTGCTGCCCAAACCCGATTCCGGCGATGCAAAATCCAGATAATCGATCGGCGTATTCTCAATCATCGTCACATCGCGCGCCGGATCCACATGGGTTGAAATCGCCCAGATGACATCATTCCAATCGCGCGCATCAATCGCATCATCAACCACAATGACAAATTTCGTGTACATGAATTGGCGAAGATAGGACCACACCGCCATCATCACTCGCTTGGCGTGCCCCGGATACGCTTTCTTCATAGACACAACCGCAACCCGGTACGAACACGCTTCCGGCGGCAGCCAGAAATCGGTGATCTCCGGGAATTGTTGGATCAGCAACGGCACAAAAACATCGTTCAACGCTTCGCCTAAAACCGACGGTTCATCAGGCGGGCGGCCTGTGTAAGTGGAAAGATAAATTGGTGAGCGGCGCATCGTAATGGCACTGATTGTAAACACCGGAAAAGGTTCAACTGAATTGTAAAACCCGGTGTGGTCGCCGTAGGGGCCTTCATCGCCAAATTCATCCAATGATACGTGACCTTCGATCACAATTTCCGCTTCCGCCGGGACTTTCAACGGCACACTGACGCAATCCGTCAACTCGACTTTTTGGCCGCGCAATAATCCTGCGAACTGATATTCCGACAACGTATCAGGTACTGGCGTAACGGCGGCAAGAATGGTTCCGGGGTCGGCGCCGATAACAACGGCGGCTGGAAGCGGTTCGCGTTTTTCGTCTTTCCAGCGCGCATGGTGCTGCGCACCGCCGCGATGCTTCAACCAGCGCATCAACGTGGTATTCCGACCGGTAACCTGCATCCGATATATTCCCAGATTGAAGGCGTCTCTGGGATCCGCGCCCTCACCCTTTGGGTTCGGCCCCTGCGTTACAACCAAAGGCCATGTGATCAAAGGCGCCGGTTCGCCTGGCCAACACGTTTGAATGGGCAATTTGCCCAGGTCGATTTCTTCACCACGCCAGATAATTTCCTGACAGGGTGCTTGCAACACGGTTTTCGGTTTCATCGACATGACCGTTTTGAGCAACGGCAACATCTCAAAGGCTTCTTTCCAGCCTCCGGGCGGTTCCGGTTGGCGCAAGAATGCCAACGTTTCGCCGATTTCTCTAAGCTCGTTCGGCTCCCTGTTCATGCCCCAGGCCACACGCTCAATGGTGCCGAACAAATTGACCAATACGGGCATCCCCGTGGGATTGCCTTGATCATCGACGACGTTCTCAAACAACACCGCCGGGCCGCCTTCCGCCAGCAATCGGGCTTGAATTTCGGTCATCTCCAGAACCGGCGACACGGGCTCACTAACGCGCACCAAACTGCCAGCAGGCTCCAGCCGGTTCTCAATAAAATCGCGAAGTGAAGAAAACGCCATAGGTGTCATCCTGAAAGTCCGATCCCATTGGTGCAGCGATCAATGCGGGCGTCAAGTGCTAGGACAGCCGTCGAGTTGTCTTCTCCCGCGAACAAAGATACCCCCGCATCAAGGGTTTACATTGACGTACAGGCTACCAAAATATTGGATACTGCTTGAGCTTGAGGTAACCGAAACATTGATTATCCTTTTCCGGCGCTAAGGTGATTATGTTAGATTGCAGCGGCCTGAAATAGCCTCGAACGAAGTGCAAAGAACTGTACGAATAGCGTTATTGAGAAATTATGACCGACACGACTTCAAACCCGTTTCAAAGATTGATTGAGATTGGCATTGCGCTTTCTGCGGAGCGCGACACCAACCGCCTGATGGAACGTATTCTATTTAGAGGCCAAAGATCTTTGTAATGCGGACGGATTCCCTTGATATCGCCCTTGGTAGCACGACGGGCAAGGAAATCACCTTCCCGCCATTGCGCATGTATGATCCTGATACCGGTGAGGAAAATCGCAAGAACGTTGCCACATGGGCAGCTATCTCGGGCACTTCGGTGAACATTCCCGACGCCTATGAGGCCGATGATTTTGATTTCACCGGCACCAAAAAATTCGACGAAGGCATGGGCTATCGTTCAAAATCGTTCCTGACTGTTCCCCTGAAGGACTCTCAAGATGAAATTATCGGCGTACTCCAATTGTTGAATGCCGTCGAAGATGAGACCGAAGAAGTCATCGCATTCAGCAAGGAAATTCAGCCTCTTATCGAAGCCCTCGCATCACAAGCCGCCGTCGCCCTGGATAACCAACAGCTGCTCGAAGCCCAAAAGAAATTGCTTGATTCGTTTATCGAGTTGATCGCATCGGCAATTGACGCCAAATCACCGTATACCGGAGGTCACTGTCAACGGGTGCCCGAGCTTACGAAAATGCTGGCACGGGCCGCCTGCGCGACTGATGACGGCCCCTTCGCCGAATTCGATCTTGATGACGATCAAATGTACGAATTGCATATCGGGGCGTGGTTGCACGACTGCGGCAAAGTCACGACGCCGGAATACGTCGTCGGCAAGGCGACCAAATTGGAAACCATATATGATCGAATTCACGAGGTGCGCACGCGCTTTGAGGTCGTGAAGCGCGACTCGGTCATCGATTATTTGAAAGCCGTAATTGATGATGGCGACCCCGAGGCCCTGAAAGGTGAGCTTGAAGAACGCCTCGCCAAATTAGATGACGATTACAGTTTCATTGCCGAATGCAATATGGGCGGCGAATTTATGGCGCCGGAACTGGTCGAACGCCTGACCGAGATCGGTCGAATTCAATGGACGCGCACGCTTAGCAACCGGATCGGGCTTTCCTTCGAAGAAAAGAAACGAATGGACAGAACGCCGGAACCCGCACTTCCCATCGTTGAGAATCTGCTGTCGGATCGCGATGATCACGTCATCTACCGCGAAATTCCCGAGCCGGCGGCGATCAACGACAATCCCTATGGTTTCCAGTTGGATGTGCCGGAACACAAATATAATCTTGGCGAAGTGTATAATTTAGCCATTGGCCGCGGCACCTTGACCGAGGAAGAACGCTTCAAGATCAACGACCACATTGTTCAAACCATTATCATGTTGGAACAATTGCCATTTCCCAAGCACCTGGCCAAGGTACCGGAATACGCTGGCGGCCATCATGAAAAAATGGACGGCACCGGGTATCCGAAAAAGCTCAACCAGGACGATATGTCGCTCCCTGCCCGGATTATGGCGATCGCCGATATCTTTGAGGCGCTGACCGCGGCCGAAAGGCCCCACAAGCCTGCAAAACCGCTCAGTGCCTGCGTCAAGATCATGTCATTCATGAAGAAGGACGCGCATATCGACTCGGACCTGTTTGAATTGTTTTTGACGTCCGGCATCTACAAGGAATATGCGGAACGGTTCCTCGACCCTGCGCAGATCGACGAGGTCGATATTTCAGAATACGTTTCGACCGGCAGTGATGGTGACGATTAGGCGCTGCGGTTTTCATGGAAGATGATCCGCTTCACCGAGCAAAAACCTACCCTTATCCTATTCCTGATGGTTCATTTATCTTTCGCGATGGTGCGCCTCACTATCTGGGCAAAACCGACCCATTTCCCGATGTCTCGAACCACCATCCAGTACTTGCAGTCGGCTCAAATCAATCGCCCGAACAACTGATGCGAAAGTTTGGTGATGGTGGGTGGTCGGAAATTCCCGTCGTGCGGATTGAACTGGCGGGTTTTGATTCGGTCTATTCCCCTCATATCGCGAGCTACGGTGCCATCGCCGCAACTCTATGCGAGGCGCCCGGCGTCACCGTCGCCCTCTTTGTGACCTGGTTGGATGACGGCCAATTGGTTCGCATGCACGACACCGAAATTTCCAGCGCCAATTACGGGTTCGGACGGCTCAGCGGGTTGCGCATCCGATGCGAGGCCGGCCCCTCTCTCGATGCATTGTATCTTTACGTCAGCAGCCGAGGCACGCTTAGCCGTAGCGGTAATCCCATTCCCGTCGCGGAGATCAGCGCGCAAAACAGAACTTGGCCGGCAATGGATCAATTGGCGGTGCAACGTCATGTCCGTGACCGGCTTTCCCCTAAAACCAATTTGGATGCTTTCATTACGGCGTCTATCGATGATGGCGATCTTCGGCGACAGCGCTCTGATGCACTGAAAGAGGGCGCCGGTCCGTTCGCGCCGCTAACCTTAGAAATGATTCCGATCTAGGCCCTGCCGGCCAAGACCTGGGCGGCGATCATGCCCGCCAGTACGATCAATCCGAAATCACGGTTCGATTTGAATTTGGCCAAACAATCCTTGGGGTGTTCAAGATCAACACGCATCACCTGCCATCCCAGATGCCCGGCGCCGAGCATAATCGCCGCATGGTAAGGCCAAGCCAATCCCGCACTGTACCCGGCAAGTACCAGCAGCCCGATCGTGGCGGTATAAAACATAACCAGCCACATCCCCGTGCCGTCGCCGAACTTCAGGGCCGTAGATTTGACACCGACCAGCAAATCATCCGCCTTGTCCTGATGGGCGTAAATCGTGTCGTAGCCCAGCGTCCAGAAAATCCCCGCCACATAGAGCCCCACCGCCGGCCAATCCAATCCACCCTTGATGACCGACCAACCGAGCAACGCCCCCCAATTGAAGGTCAGGCCCAAGAACAGCTGCGGCCAATAGGTGAAGCGCTTCATGAACGGATAGGCGGCAACCAATGCCAATGAGGCGATACCCAATTGTATGGTAAAGGTGTTGAACTGGATCAATACGGCAAACCCGAGTGCCAATTGGAGGGCCAAAAACCCGACGGCGCGCGGCACACCGATGGCACCGATGGCAATGGGTCGCTCGGCTGTCCGAGCAACTTTCGCATCGAACTCCCGGTCTGCCAGGTCATTGATCGTGCATCCCGCGCCCCGCATCACCAAGGCGCCGACAGCAAACAGCGCCATCACCCGCCAATCTGGCCAGCCTGGCGTCGCCAATGCCAAACCCCACCAACACGGGATTAACAACAGCCATGTACCGATCGGTCGGTCAGCGCGGGCCAATCTGAGATAAGGCCTGAAGGGCACCGGCGCCCACTTGTCGACCCAACTACCGACCGGAATATCGGTCGCCACTGATGATACGCTATCGTACATGATGCTAATATAGAACCGACAGCCTGCCCAAGCCACTCCCGGAACAATCCCATCGGCTGACTTGCCCCGGCCAACCGATGGCCTATCATGACGGCATGGTCCGCCCGCTCCCTCGCCTCTATACGCCGATCCCGCTCGCCGAGGGTGTGCAGGTGGCACTTGAGCGCGCCCAAGCCCATTACGTGAAAGATGTCATGCGATTGAGCGCCGGCGACACGGTTCGAATTTTCAATGGCGCCGACGGTGAATGGCTATCAGAAATCACTGAAGCCGGGCGCAATTCCGCCATGCTCACGACCGTCAATCAAACCCGACCGCAGCCGGCGTTCGCCGGCCCGCGTCTAATCTTCGCGCCGCTGAAGAAAAACGCGACGGATTTTGTTGTCGCCAAGGCCACCGAGCTCGGTGCAGCCCGTATCAGCCCGATGATCACGGAATTTACCGACACC
Source organism: Rhodospirillaceae bacterium (assembly GCA_018665815.1). Classification (GTDB taxonomy): domain Bacteria; phylum Pseudomonadota; class Alphaproteobacteria; order Rhodospirillales; family Casp-alpha2; genus UBA3470. Next base: position 5,513 of record JABJBP010000015.1, on the reverse strand, counting down.
ACCCGGGTCAACCGCGAACGCTTGACGGCCAACACCATCGAGGCCGCCGAACAATGCGAGCGCCTGGACGTACCGGTTGTTGATGACGCGCGGCGCCTCGCCGATATCCTCGCCGATTGGAACGGCGGCACGCCTTTGATCTGCGCCGATGAAACCGGCGGTGGTGCGCCCATTCTTGATGCCCTTCACGGCCTTAAAATCGAACCCGGCGCCTCACGGGAAACCCCCGCATTTGTGATTGGGCCGCAAGGCGGTTTTTCCAAAAGCGAGCTTGTAAGCTTCGACGGGTTGGCCTTTGCTACCAAGGTCGATCTTGGGCCGCGGATTTTGCGTGCAGAAACGGCGGTAGCGGCGGTTCTGACCTGCTGGCAGGCGGCCCGCGGCGATTGGCGCAACGGCGGCACCGGGTCTTGAGATTGACAATGGCGCGCAGTGAAAAAGCCGACCATATACGCAGATCACGATAACTGCTTTCGAACAATGACCATCAAGACTGAGGTGCCCCATGCCCGACGACCAGGCTGCCCCCCGCCCCCCCATTGCCGACAAATCAGAGCTCGTGAGCTATCTGGAAGCCGGCTGCAAACCGAAATCCGATTGGCGTATTGGCACCGAACACGAAAAATTTCCCTACCGCCTGGATAACCTAAAACCGCTGCCCTATGAGGGCGAAGTCGGCATCCGCGCGGTCCTCGACGGCTTGACCCGCTTTGGCTGGCAGCCGGTCTATGAGGGCGACAATGTCATCGCCCTAGACAAGGGCGGCGACGGTGCCATTTCCTTGGAACCCGCCGGGCAACTGGAACTATCGGGCGCCGCGGTCGAAACCATTCACGAAACCTGCGATCAGGTGACCAGCCACTTACAGCAGTGCAAAGCCGTTGCCAGTGAGTTGGGTATCGGGTTCGTGGGGTTGGGCTTCCATCCCAAATGGCCGACCGACGACATGCCCTGGATGCCCAAGGGTCGCTACAAAATCATGCGCGAATACATGCCGAAGGTCGGCGGCCACGGGCTTGAGATGATGAAATCGAGCTGCACCGTACAGGTCAATCTGGACTTCGGCTCGGAGGCCGAAATGGTCAAGATGTTCCGCGTCAGCCTGGCCTTGCAGTCCATCGGCACGGCCTTGTTTGCCAATTCCCCTTTCAAGGAAGGCAAGCCCACGGGGTTCTTATCATACCGCAGCCACGTGTGGACCGATGTCGATCCTGACCGCCAAGGCACCCTGCCTTTCGTCTTCGAAGACGGCTTCGGCTTTGAGCGCTACGTCGATTACATCCTCGATGTACCCATGTACTTCGTTTATCGCGACGGCAAATACATCGACGCGTCCGGTCAATCGTTCCGCGATTTCATGGCCGGCAAGCTGCCCGCCCTGCCCGGCGAACTTCCCAACATTAAGGATTGGGAAGATCACATGAGCACCGCGTTCCCGGAAGTCCGCCTGAAGACATTTCTTGAGATGCGCGGCACCGACAGCGGACCTTGGGCTCGGATTTGCGCGCTGCCCGCCCTCTGGGTCGGATTACTCTACGATTCCCAGTCCCTCGATGCCGCCTGGGATTTGGTCAAGGACTGGACTGCCGAAGAACGCGAAATGCTCAGAAACGAAGTCCCGAAAACTGCGCTTCACACGCCGTTCCGCAATAGAACCGTCGGCGACGTGGCGCTCGATGTCTTGTGCATCGCCCACGCCGGCCTGAAAGCCCGGGCCAGACCTGATAGCGTCGGCTTGGATGAGACGCATTTCCTGCGGCCGCTGTTTCAAACGGCCGAGTCGGGGATTACCCCGGCTGAGGAACTGCTCCGCGCCTACGAACGCCGTTGGCAAGGCTCCGTCGACCCGATCTTTCAGGAGTATGCGTATTAAGAGATTGGCAAACACGCGCGGGATTGGGATGTAGTCTTACTCTCTATATCCAGTTGCATAATTCCCGCCTCAATGTGGGTAGCATGTGGTGGATATGGAAAATTTACTAGGCAATAAACCCAATTAACGTATTTATTTATTATTAAAGCAAAATTTTCCTTCATTTAATCTTGCAAATGGCCTAGATTATAGGCTGGACGCGGCGCCTTTGTGCCCGCGTCTTTTTTTGCGCGCTCGGTTCTCCGGGCGTTTTTTTTGTTCACAGATGAAAGGACTTTACCATGGGCGGAACAAATAATTCCCCAGAAACCCCGCCGGCGAGCGGCGGCGGCGGCGGCTTTGGAGACGACGCCACCTCAGGTTTCGATGGCAACTCCGGAGCCGGAGCCGGTTTCAACGCCACCGATCCGATGCTCGGCGATCTCACGCGTGACGACTTCGGATTAAGCGCGTCGGTGGGCACCTCGGCGCCGAACCGCGCCGACGACGTGTACCGCGTCGAAAGCGTCCTGGGCAAAGCCGGCATGCTTGGGCGTGCACCGGGGCGGGCCTTCAAACCCGACACCGCGGACGCTATCGGTCGCGCTCAGGATGCCTTGAACACCCGTCTCGGCGGCAAGTGCGGCTTCGCGCCTTTAAAGCGCGACGGCCTAGTTAATCCGAACGGTCCGACCCACACCGCAACCCGTCGGTTGACGTATTACTGGCACGGCCCCTGACAGAACTCACGTACACTCGCCTAATTGATGACAACCGGACGATCCCAGGACAGCGCCCTGTCAAACTACACATCCATGATGCTCAACATCGGCAGCAACCTAGGTACCAGCAACGTTCATAGCTCATATCCCCGAATATGATATTCGCCGGCACCTTCTCTAAGATTTCCCGAGCCGTGCCTCGCGATGGGCGATATAGGCGCCCGACGCAAAAATCACCACGCCACCAAGCCATGTCGTCAGCGTCGGGATTTCGCCGAAAGCGGCGAAGGCGATCAGTGATATCCAGGCAAGTTTCATGAAATCGAAGGGCATGATAACGCTGAGGTCGGCTTCGTGCAGGGCGTGGGCCAAAAGGAACTGCGCGCAACCCCCTGTCAGGCCGATGAGCGCCAGCCAGAACAGCTCCGTGGCGTTCGGCCATTGCCAGAAGAACAGTGCAGGAATGAGCGACAACGGCGTCATCAGAGTCGCCATGTAGGCGACGATGGTAAGCGACGACTCGGTGCGGCTCAGGGACTTGATTATCAACAGGCAGCCGGCCCAGGTCGCCGCCGCCGTCAAGGTCATGCCCTGGCCGAAAGATACCGTCTCAAAACCCGGTTGTAGGACAATCAGCGCGCCAGTGAAGCCCGCCAGGATCGCCGCCCAACGGCGCAAACTGACAATTTCGCCCAGGATAAAGACGGCCAAGAACGTTGCGAATATCGGCGCCGTGAACCCCAATGCGACGACCTCCGATAAAGGCGTGATGGCGACTGCGGTGAAGAAAAACAGCATATTGACGACATTCAGGCTGGCCCGGCCCATGTGCGCGCCGAGGCGCTGAGTTTTGAAGACCACCAGGCCGTAGCGGATAAGCATCGGCGCGACGAACAAGAAGGCGAACAGATTGCGGAAGAATACCAACTCGAACGGGTGAATGGTTTGTGAGACATGGCGCGCAGCTGAGTTCATGGTCGCCGACAACAGCGTCATGACAAGCATATAGAGGATGCCCTTGATGGCACCCGATAATCGCGGCGGCGACAGGTCCTGGCCAGCGTCTTCGCCTCGGTCGTCGCCTGGGTCTTTGTCGGGATCGTCCGGGGGCACCGGAGGGGTCCGGCTATTTCGCCGCGGTGACCATGATTTCCACGAGAACACCGGGCTCAAGCTCGATCGAGCCGACGCAGGCGCGGGCCGGCCGGTTCAACTCGCCAAGCCAGGATTTCCAGACTTCGTTGAGGGCCGGCTTGTTTGCCAGATCGGTGACGTAAATGGTCGCCGAGAGGATTTTAGATTTGTCGCTGCCGCATTTTGCCAGGCGGTCATCGATTTTCGCCAAGACCTCTTCGGTTTGGCCAGTGATATCGAGATCGCGGTCGGAGGGCGTCAGCCCACAGAGATAAACGGTGTCGCCGTGAACGACGGCCTGGGCGAGGATGTCGCCGGAATCAAGGTGTTCGATGGACATGGGGGGCTCCTTGTGTTGGTGCGCTGTGAATTGTCGATGGGATTGCCATGCGAGACAACCACCACGCACAATAACTGTATAAATTAATCATCTTCATGACAGGCATGACAAATGTCAGTGTTTGTCGCCGGTGATATCGGTTAGGATGAGCCGTCCAAGATCGAGCGATCAGCAAACGGAGACCGAAACATTGCCCCTTAAAGATATTCTTGTCCATGTCGACAACAGCCGCAACGGCGAAGCGCGGATAGAATACGCCGCTCAACTCGCAACCGCCCACGACGCGCACCTGAGTGGCCTTTACGTCAGCTCACCAGCGGCAAACGCTGACGGCGGCGGCGGCCGATCGGCCGGTCTTCCCAGTCTCGATTTCGGCGGACGCTCGTTTCAGGAATACGAAAAGAAAGCCAGTGAGATGCAGGCCTTGCACAAAGAACACGCGAGCCTCGCCGCCGATGCGGCGCGCCAGAAGTTCACCGAACGAGTGGCAACCGGCGGCGTTACCAACGAATGGAGCGCCGTGGAAGGCACCATGATGGATGCGCTGACCCACAATGCGCGGTTCTGCGACGTTGCCGTGGTCGGTCAACCAGGGGCTGGGAGTGCACGGCGGTTTGGTGAAACCGTTTCCGATCACCTTATTTTGTCCGTCGGTCATCCGGTTTTGGTTGTCCCGGCATTAGATGAAGGCTTCAGCGTCGGCAAGCGGATCATGATTGCCTGGGATCGTAGCCCGCTGGCGACCCGCGCCATCCACAATTCCAGGCCCTTCATGCGCAACGCCGACAGTGTCCATGTCCTGGCGATTAATCTTGCCCTGGAAACCCACGATGGAAAGCCAGGCTCGGGGATTATCGACCATTTGGCGCGCCACGGTATTGAGGCCACGGGCCTCCACGTTGACGACACATCTTCATCGGTCGCCGACATCATTCTCGATCAGGCGAAGAAGCTGGATATCGATCTGATCATCATGGGCGCCTACGGCCAATCGCGCCTGCGCGAACGGATTCTCGGCGGCAATACGTATCAATTGCTAAATAATTCGCCGGTGCCGATGTTGTTGAGCCATTAGAGGCGGAGTGCCGAGGGGGATTTGGCATGTTGCCGGCTCCCCTCCGGGAGGACCTTCGCTAAGAGTATGAATGCAATCGAGGCGCCGTTGGGCGCCTCTTTTGCTCATACTCTAAGCTCGGTGGTACGGGTGGTCGGACTCGAACCGACACTCTGTTGCCAGAACTGGATTTTGAATCCAGCGCGTCTACCAATTCCGCCACACCCGCATCGTGAGGCTCTCAAGCGGCGGCATAATAGCCGGTGACCGGGCTTGGTCAAGCGGCGGTCACGCAGTGATTGCCGGAACCCCGACCGACTGGTAAACAGCGCCATCTTCAATCAATGGATTTCATGCACGTGCTGAGACGCCTCTACGACTGGACCTTGGACCTGGCCGGCCATCAACATG